>NZ_RZSG01000011.1:0-30939 GCF_003997725.1 Mesorhizobium sp. M4A.F.Ca.ET.050.02.1.1 | reverse complement strand
ATCTAGGCCCGCGAGCCTTCGCCCGACTCATCAACTTGGAAGGCCCCGATCTCCCTCCGAGGAACCCGAACGATATTGCGATCATAGCCCACCCCAGAGGAGCCATGGGTAACCTCTGGAGGTACCTGCCGCATCGACCATCGGTTGGAAAAGAACTGCTCGGTTCCAAGAAACAGCGGCGACATAGATATCCATGGAACCGTGATCAATCCCTCCGCCATTAGTTTTGAGAGCACCGCACCGCAACCATACGCGCCGATGGCGAAAGTGCCGTCGATCTCATCTTTAATCGCGTGGAAGTACGCTAGGATAGGACCATCGATCTGCTTAGCCGGATAGTCCCCATCGACGGCGAAAAGAATCGTACTGCCTCTATCTTTCGGCTGACCGACGCGATTTGCGAACCCCATAGCACTCTTTGCATTCGCAGTGCCGATCGAGCTCGAGAAATTGGAAATATGGCGGCTGCTGTCCTGGAAGATCGGCAGAATTCCGAAACCGTGCCCAGATAGTAGTTTGGCCTCCACTGGTGTGATGGTTTTTGGCCTCGCGGAACTCGCGTAATACCGAATGACCGTGGTCACCCCCGATCTTCGCAAGAAAGTGAGAAATTTCCGGCCTGCCGCATTGTTGAGACGGACGCTGACATCCGCTGCGGACCATCCGTCCGCCTTCGCGAAGTCTTCATGATAGGGCATGGGCTTTCCCGCTACAAAGCGCACCACCGACTTCGCTCCGCTGACGAAATCTGCGGTATTCACATATTCAACGAGCGTGCTGCTCCTTTTGGCTGAATGTAACGTCTGGCATACGGATCAGGGCAAGACGCGCAGGTAGCAAGGTGAGTCGCTCGGCGGGCCGAAGCGGCCGAAAAC
The DNA here is from genome assembly GCF_003997725.1 of Mesorhizobium sp. M4A.F.Ca.ET.050.02.1.1. Taxonomy (NCBI): domain Bacteria; kingdom Pseudomonadati; phylum Pseudomonadota; class Alphaproteobacteria; order Hyphomicrobiales; family Phyllobacteriaceae; genus Mesorhizobium; species Mesorhizobium sp. M4A.F.Ca.ET.050.02.1.1. The sequence continues at coordinate 30,064 of NZ_RZSG01000011.1, read as the reverse complement.
CTGCGCGATAGTGGACTGCGCATCCTTGTTTGACAGATTCAGGCCTTCATAGTTGGTTTCTTATAGAAGCGGGGCCGGAGTTCGTCGGCACCGCTGTCAGCCGGACCTGATCTATGACGCTGGCGAGGTTCCTTCGAATTGACACCGTCGGTTGGTGCGCTGCTGCTTTCGAGACCAATCATTAGAATCAGACCTGGGGCGTGATGTCTTGCTGCGGGGTCGAGCCACCGTTAAAGAAGTTCTTGGCATTCATAAACTGCTCGGTGGCGTTCTTATTCACGATCTCCTGGAAGTTTTTGTAATCGGGGCCGCCGCTGCGGATCCGGCGAGTCTGAACGATATTGGTAACCTCTTTATAGCTTATGTCGACGTTGACGTACCGAGCCGACGAGCAAGAATATTTTAGATCAAGGAAGTACTCATTGAACTTGACTTCTCGCAAAACAATTGCTCCGTAGTCGTAATATCCGCCTGCGCCGTTATCGAGAAGGTAGCTTTGGTAGGTGCATGTCAGAGCCTTGTACTGCTGCGACTTGCTGTTGGCGCTGAAGGTCAGGTTGCCCATCTCAGTGAGGAAGGACTCGAAATCCGTTAGCAGAGACGCCCCGTCAGTGACGATCGCCTTCGCGATCAAGGAGAGGAACGTGGCTGAGACGGAGGTCCCAGCAAACTTGTTTGAGTAACCTTTCTGTTTTTGCCCTCCCATCGAAAGGTCGGGAATGTTGCCCACAACGTTCGTCCATGTGTTGATGTCAAGTTTTTCCGCATCAACCTTAGGATGATGGGTATGCATGTAGTCGTGAATGAGTCCTCCTATAGCCAGAAGGTTGTCCTGATTTTCTTTCATGATGCCGCTGTACGCCGGGTCATCGGTCTTCTGACTAATGAGGTGAAACTGTACTGTTCCTTGATCGTTGGCGATCGTGTCGTCACTGGGGCGCGCAGCACCTGGCTGGGCCAAAAGAAGGGACTTGGCGCCGAAAAACGCGCTCGCCACCTCATAGTTCTTGTCCGAATAGCTCTGTTCATGCCCTTGAAAATGCGCAGCGACCGCGTTCAACATGCTTATCTTCCTATTCTGACCGTTGCTGTGAAAGTCGCAAAGTGCCTGGAGTGCGTAAACGCTTGAGTATCAGGTGATCTTCGCGTGTCTTCACTGGCTGTATAACAGTTTGTTCCGATCCCCACCTTTGCCTCAGGCAGACCTTTCTCTGCGCGCCGCCATTTTGCGATAGCGCAGCGGCGAGAGCCCATGAATCGCTTTGAACGCCGTGGAGAAATTGTTGCTGTTTTCGTAGCCTAAGGATTCAGCGACCTCGGCCACGCTTTCATGCCCGCTTCGCAAGCGGCCGGCAGCCTCCATCATCCGGTAGTGCCGTAACCAGGTCATAGGCCCGCAGCCAAAGGCAGCCTCGAAGCGGTTGACGAGCGTTGTCTTGTTGGTCCCGGCTATGCGCACCAGTTCGCTGAGGGCGATCTGCTGACCGACACGCTGTACCAGCAGATCGCAAGCCTTCTGAACGAGGGGGTCGGCTGAGAAGAATAGCGGTGCAGAACGCCGCGCGATCTGAGCGACGCAGGCGGTCAGTCTGCTCACAACTTCCTGCTCGATCAGTGGCCACAACAGGTAATCGGAATACCCGTCGGAGAAAACCGCCTCTCGGTCCAGCCTGCCTTCGGAAACCAGGGCGAGTTGCACCAGTCCGGACGAGAGCTTCGCATGACCGTACCCATGTTGCTCCCATTCGCGGCAATCGATGATGACGATTTGCGCGCAGCGCCCTGGCCGCAACAAACGGTGCTCAAGGATATCGATCTGCCGCACATCGTCGGGCAGATTGCCGAAGATCCGAGAACTCGCAATTTGTGACAAACACTTACCTGCTAAAGGGTCCGGGCCAAGATACGCGGCCAGAATCGATGCATGCACCTCGGTAACACCTTGAGGACTTGGCCTGCGAAAGCCTTGATGCGGCCGAACGGCGGTCGAAGAAGGTGGGTCTTGGTTTGTGTAGTTGGCTGTAAGTGTGAATACCTTCTTCACAGCAGATGCCCGCTCGAAGTCAGCGCGCGTCGGTTTCTCTGAGTTGGGACAGCGGAACCAGCACCGCGTCCGATGGACGAGGGGGTAATGAACTGGCTCGGTCCTGAAGATAGTGCCAGACCTCGATCGCATCACGCTTCTTCCCTTGGCGAAGCATCAGCCGTTTGCTCTCTCATTGTCGATGGACGCGCCAACTCTGTTCCCGCCGCCGCTGCGGCGGCAATCTTGCGGCGCAGCCAGTGATGTTCTGGGTCGCGATGGCAACGCTCGTGCCAAATCAGCCCAACCTCGTAAGGCGACAGTTCCACCGGCGGATCGACAATCGCTAGGGGGAGCAAGGCGGCGATCCGTGTAGCGACGCGGTGTGGTACAATCAGCACCAGATCGGTCGCCGCGATGGCTACAGCGGCCGTCAGGAGGTTGGAAACCAGCACCGGATCGCGATCTTGGAGGTGTAAATTTGCCAGATCGTCATGCACCCGTCCGAAGCCGCCCTTAGAATCCGAGTCAATAGCAGCGTGGCGCAGGGCAGCGAAGGCCTCGATCGTCCATTCCTGCGCCAAGGCTGGATGGTCGCAACGTAGCAGGCAGGCGAAGCGGTCAGTATAGAGCCTGCGCCGAAAGAAGCCCGGTGGCGTGCCACCGGTCTGCCCAACGGCCAGATCGATCTCGCCTTGCTCAAGGCGCCGGAGCGCGCCGGTTAGAAACGAGCCGGTGACGATGTCGAGATTGGGCGCGTGCTCGCGCAGCAGGGGGAGGAGAGGCGGCAGCAAGATCAGGGCTTGATGGTCGGGTATCGCCATTATCGTCTTTGATCGCCATTCCCCCTGGCGGTTCACCATCCCGCGAAGCGCATCCAACACCGGCGGCAGCATTCGGGCCAACCGTTCGGCCTGCGGCGTCGGGACCATGCCGCTCGAGCCGCGAACCAAAAGATCGTCATTGAAAATGCCACGCAGCCTTGTCAACGCTCGGCTCATCGACGGTTGGCTCAGGCGCACGTGCCGAGCCGCATGCGTGACGTTGCGGTGCTCCAGCAGCGCCTCGAGAGACAACAGTAAATTCAGGTCAATGGATGCCAGCATTTGCTGTTGCCGTGGGGCGCGAGCGCCCTCGACAATCAGTCGGGGCCGCTCACGCGTGTTTGAAGAAATCTGCCAACCGCAAGAGAGCTCACCCATGTCTTTTTCCTCTTGTTTTAATGTGGAATGTGCTCACGCTACGTCTTGAGATCTGGCGTGCGGTGTAGTCGATGCTGCTTAGCACATCAGCAATGTCCACCAACCGGGTGGTCGACATCTTCAATACATGGGTCTCGATCAGCGACGCGAGACAGTCGAATACTCGACGCCGACGGACCCGGGGACGAGAGCCCTCTTGCGCGGATCGGCTCAACTAGTTTGATGTGTGACCGCAGCCGCGAGTTCTTCGCTCCCGTGCCAGCATAATCGGGTACAACCTAACTGGGTAGTTGGTCTGCGGTCATCGCCATCCACCACAGCACATTAACCACGCCTCGGCGAGGCCGGAATGCTGCCCTGATTCACTTGGTCGCGATCAGCCTGGCAAGTCCGCCGCCTCCAGCTTAGCAAGAAAGCCGTCGCACCATCGATAGACATCATGCCCGATGAGACTGTGCTTCATTGCGTTCCAACGGTCTTTCCGTTCGTCTGGCGACATGCGAAATGCCTTTTCCGTGGAGGCCGCCACAGCCTCTGGGTCATAGGGATTTACAAGCACCGCTCCCTCCAATTCGCCAGCGGCGCCGGCAAATTGCGAGAGCACGAGGACGCCCGGATTGCTTGGGTCTTGCGCAGCCACGTATTCCTTCGCCACCAGATTCATGCCGTCGCGGAGCGGCGTCACCAGGCCAACGCGTGCCAGTCGATAGAGGCCGGCCAGTTGCAGCGGGCCATGGGAACGATTGGTGTAGTGTACTGGTACCCAATCGATGGTTCCAAGTTCCCCATTGACACTTCCCACCAGTTCGGCGATGCGCTTTTGCAACGCCAGATAGGCCGGTATTTCCCCGCGGGATTTCGGGGTAATCTGCAGCAGTAGCGTCTTGCGGACGCGATGGCTGTTACGATCAAGGAAATGGCGAAACGCCATGATGCGCTGATCGATGCCCTTGGAATAATCCAATCGGTCGACACCAATGGCGACGTCACAGCCAGCAGTCGTCTTGTAAATTTCCTGCAGATCCCCGTCGCGCGTCGCCAGCTCTGCGAGGCTTTCGAACTTGGCCGTGTCGATACCGATTGGAAAAACCCCGCAGCGGAACTCCCGCCCTTTGACTAGGCAGCTACGGTCTTTCATGAGCAGCCCTAAGTTTCGGCGGCGTAGACATTCGGCGAAGTTGTCAAGATCGTCGTCGGTTTGGAAGCCGACAAGGTCATAGAACGAAAGCGCTTCCAGTAATTCTTCGCAGAGCGGCACGGTGGCGAGGATGTCCGCCGGCGGCCATGGTATGTGCAGGAAAAAGCCGATCCGGTTGCGGCAGCCGCGCTCGCGCAGTTCTTTCCCTAGAGGGATCAGGTGATAATCCTGCACCCATATGACGTCGTCCTCGCGGTGGAGCGGCATCAAAGACTCTGCGAAGAGTCGGTTGACGCGGTAGTATCCTGACTTTCTCGCGTCGTTGTATTCGGCGAGGTCGACACGGCAGTGGAAGATCGGCCAAAGAACCCTGTTGGCGAAGCCGTAGTAATATTCGTCCAAATCCTTCTGCGAGAGATCGGCAAGGGCATAGGTGATGCCGTTGGCCTCCTGCATCGTCGGTGACACCTGGTTCTTCTCGGTTTTCACCTTCCCCGACCAGCCCATCCAAAGGCCGCCTCGTTGCTGGAGCGCGGCGTTCAGCGCAATGGCCATCCCGCCCGGGGGCAGTGACCCGTGCTCGTCGGGCAACGCAACCCTGTTGGAGACAATGACCAGTCTACCATCTCCACCGTCCCCAACGACACCCATAAGGTTCTTCATGGTCACTCCTGTTGACTGACAGCTTTTGGCTTCGATCTCAGCCAAGTTAGGGACGGTCATCAGGTGGGACAATCTCATTAGGCGTATGGCAGAATAGCGAACACAAATAGCCACTAAGTGGGCCGATTCCCTACGACCACTAGTCTGGCAGACCGGCGCCTCCGGGTTCGCGACGAGCGCATCATCCTCCCAACTATCCCAGAGCTTTGTCCCCACGTCTTCGCATTCGCCCGAGCTCAGTTAGCGGTCGGCGAGGGCTGGGGTGTCCACCGGGCGGAGCTTCTGCTTCGCCCACTCTTCCTCGGTCGGCATAGTGTTCGATGGTGTAAACCGGCCTCAGCAACCGTGTGAGCGGCGCCAATCTGGAAGCCGCAGCTTCTCCGACACTTGCGGGCTACCTTCCTTGCCTTCTGCCCCGACAGGCTGCGCTATCGGCAGAGCGCTGCGCAGGAAGGGAGCAATACCCAAATCTTGAGTTCTTCGCGCGTCGGTTCTTCCTGCACAGGGAAGACTTAATTCTTCCGGGCTCCGGGTGAGGCGCGCGCGGCGGATTCACTGGGCTGAGCTGTGAGGGAAGGTGCTCGCGTGCCGCAGTGACGCCCAAGATTGCACGGCAGGGTTGCAAATTGGGTGATCTGTGATAAGGAAATGTGAAATCAGAAGAGGCCTGTTGAAATGAAGCGCATGCAAGAAAAGGACATTCCCGCATTCGTGCAGGACGTGGTCGCAACGGGCTGCGATATCTGCGCCGTCGGTCCGAGTTGTTACTCCCTGGGCGATACCGATGTTCCGCGCGGCAAGCGTAGGGGATTGTACAAGAAGCTCGGCGAAATCGATGCGCGCTACGGGAGCCGCGATCACCTGCGTTACCAGATTGCGGCGCACCTGGCCTCGATTGGCCGCTACATCGACGCGCCCCCAAAGGAGGAGGAGGCCTGGATCGATAATGAAACACCCGAGTTGGCCGAGGTCACACCTTACGACGTGGCGCACTTTCAGACTTACGCCGTCCTGCTGATGTCGGAGGCGATGGGCCTCGACTGGCGCAAGGTGGCACGAGCCATCTTGAACATTGACGCAGAGCGCCAGCCGGAACGGGCACGTCTGGCTTGGACATCCCACCTGGCGCGGGCGCGGTGGCTAGCGACGAGCGGCTGCGGGCAGCTTCAGAGCGATCGGTTGCAATAGCCGCCGCCGTACGGGAAGCTCCCATGACCAAGGCAGCCGTTGTCAAAGGCAAACATGGAACTTTTCGAGCGGCGGCGTGTCGAAAAAACTGCAAGCTTTTTTCGTTCATACGCTAATCGAGTACCAGATCGACACGTCCATGACGGCTTGGCATCATCAGGATGGAATATTCGTTACGCTGCTCAATGCCGTCCTTGTGATGGCGTTGAGCAGAAGGCGAGCTCCAGACCTTAGGCGTTAGCCTAGCGTTTCGCGGCTGGCTTCTAGATTGGAGTTGTTTTGTCTTCCCATGCCAAGTTGCCGCCGATTAACTCGGGGCAGCCGTCCTTTGCCCAACGGCGTAGCCGACAGTTCTTGCGCGTTCGGAAGGTTGGTCGTCCGATTGATCGTTTCCGTTCCTCGCGAGGAGATTGGGAGGGCAACGGTATTCTAGAAGCTAGGATGCGCTGCTTTGCCCCTGCCCGGCGACTTTTTCAGGCGTCCACAATCATTGCATATATGGGTGCTACGGAGCGTCCGAACTGGGAACAAAACAAATCGGGCGAGGCTTGATCATGACGACCCCCAACCGAGGGAAATCGCCCGCACAGCTTTTCCGGCATCTATCGGCAAAGTGGCCTGCGGCGTTCAATCCGAAAGCGCCCATGCCGCTTAGGATCGGCATCCATCATGACATTCGCGTGCTGGACGGCGAACTGTCAGATGATGAATTGAGGAGAGCCCTGCGCGCCTATACCAGCATGCCCAGGTACTTGGCGAGACTGAATGCTGGCGCTGTGCGGGTCGATCTTGATGGCGAGCCGGCCGGCGAGGTATCGGATGCGGAGGCGGCGAGCGCCAAGGCTTTGCTGTGCGCCCGCAAGAACAAGGAAGAGACCAAGAAGACGCCGGAGCCAAGGGTGCCTGATGCCCCGCCCCAACCGAAGCCGAAGCAAACGGCCGTGTTCAACGCGAAAAATACGGCTGGAATAGTCGTTGAGACGAAGCGTCGCCGGTCTTTCCGAAAGCCGATGGCTTGAGCGCCACAGATCTCCCAAGACTCAGGGCTTCCGAGTAATAGCCATGATGAAGAGGTCGATGCCCCAGAGCAACATCTCCGAGTCAAACGACGCCTCTTCAACCGGGATTGCCTCGCTATGGTAGCTGTGTCCTGCAGGATGGCGCACGGGGTGCAGCTGCCTACCTGTGGAAGATACGCGTGGGAGGGAAAGCCCTTTTCCGGAAGGCGTTTGCCCCTCGTCCGCACCAACCAACCCCTTGCGTTTGTCTCCAGGCAGACTCATCCTGCCGCCTGCGCGTCTGCCGCCCAGCGCTGCTTGAAGAGATGCTCTCGACCGGCGTCAAACCACCAGCTTTGTGATCATAGCATCGGGGGCACAGTTCGGCCGGAGCGCGGCAATTTCGAGAGCGGCGAGATCCGCTAAGCCCCACATTTTTCCGCTATTCCGGCGATGCATTCCTCGAGCCGCTCGAGGCGGAATTTCGCAATGCGAAGTTCATTCCCGGCTTCAAAACGTCGATGGCGCCCCTGTGGCGTGGTCGCCATGAGGTTGCGCTCCAGTTCCGCGATGCGCACACGCATCTGCCGCGCCTCATCCTGACGCAAGGCCTTGATCCATCCCCGTCCGCGCATCAGTCTTCCTGCCCGCCCCAAAAGTCATGCAAACATGCCATCGAGACCCTAATTTGCGGCAAGCTGAAACGCTCGAAATTTAACTTCCGCTAACGCGAGGAGACGAAACAGCGCGGCGAGACAGTCAACAAAGCGGACACGACCACCGCCCATCCCTTGTCTGTCGAACCCGAGGTGATGGTGGTCAGCATCAACCTGAACTCGTCAACGTGGGCAGCCATCAACCAGCATCGGCATTTCTGCGTCAACGTGCTTCGAGCCGACCAGATGGCGATCGCCGAGCGGTTCGCCGGACGCGGTGGCCTGAAGGGTTCGGCTCGTTACGAAGGAGCCAGTTGGTCTGCTCTGGCGACCGGCGCACTGGCACTTGAAGACTCGCTCGCCGCGGTCGATTGCACGTCGAGGGCACGATTGTGCGCGACAGCCACGCGCTCGTCCTCGGCAGCGTCCGGGATGTGGTCAGCGGAGAGCCGGGTCTGGCTCTGATCTATCATCATGGCGCTTACGGATCGTCTTGAGCGAGCGGTACGCCGTGAGTGGGCCGCAGCCACGCGCTTTTATTCTCCTTCTGGCCCGTTGAACAGTCGATCTACCGCTCAGCCCGGCTCTGGCGCAGCGCCCACGGCAGGCGCCGCTTCCATCGTTCACTTCGCGGCAAAGGCACATCTTCTGCCACCGCTTCTTGCGGCGAGTTCGTCCAGTCGGTGTGTGCGATGCATCCGGAACCGGCGCTTGCTCAACCGTTGCGCGCTCAGGAAGCGATGCGTCGGGCATGATCATGTCCTTGGCCTGGGATACTTCTTCAGAGGTGGTGAACACGGGCTGGGAAAGATTTTCGCCAGGACCAATCGGCTGCCGCGTCGCCTCAGCGACCGCACCTTTCGTGTTCGCTTTCGCGACATCGTTCGAGATGGCTGCCAGGTCGATGCCGACCCAGATCGACTCTGGCCGCTTTACGAGGCCACGCTTCTGTCTGATCTCGACGACAAAGGGTCGCCTGCTGCTTCATAGTGCTCTCGGCGCTTGGGGGGTTGCGAAGGTCGTCTAAGCCCATCGCGCGCCGTCGTCCACCCGCCCCCACGCATTTTCCACATCAACCCAGCACCCTCATGGTGTCCGCTTCCGGCACGCTGTAGAAGCCAGGTCGTGACCGGATGAAATTGGTCTTTGGCTTCTGTCGCGGAACAGGATATTGCGTACCCACTCGCGCGAGACAGCCTGTTGTACATCTGCGCCACTGACCATCGAATCCCGGTGGTTGTTCCGCGTTCGCCACGACCATTAGCAGTACCAACACTAGCAATCGCTGGTGCCTAGACGTGACGGTCAGGCTTCAATGACGGGGAAGTGGGAGGATTGCGCGTTTACGAGGCGGGCTGGTCGGCCGCTCAATCGAAAGCGTCATTTGAGGCGCTGCCTCTCCCGCCTGCAACCGGGAGACACGCTCGTCCAATTCCTTGTCTACTTCCGTGAGACGATGGTTGAGGCGAAGGTAGTCCGTCCAGGTCGGCGTGCGGAATGTCTCTGTCCATTGCATGGGCTTCTGCAGGTTGCGCTGAAGCGTCCAGTTCCGAGCACCGACGCGGCTGTGGATATGCCTGCGCTGCCGCATGAGCTCGAGGAAGGCCTCGACATTTTTCTCGGCTATCAGATATTCGACCTTGACCACGATAGGACCGCTTCTCGGCTTCAAATTGAGAGCGACAGCTGGGGCGTGGAATTCCTCCAAGGGATCGGGCTCGGACTCGCGGCGCTCGCGTAGAGGAAACAGAATGCCAGCTGCGGCGACGAGCAGCAGCGCTCCAGCGGAACCCTCCAGCGCCCACGTCAGGGAATGGCTTTGGGAGACCGTGCCCCATACCCAGCTGCCGGCCGCGATGCCGCCATCTATCAATGCATAGTAGATCGAAATCGTGCGCCCCACGACCCAGCGCGGGCTCGCCAGCTGCACGCTCACGCCAACTCCGGACCAGGCGGTGACCCAGCCGGCGCCGCCCAAGGCGAGCGCAAGTGCGGCCACCGGAATCGAAGAGGTCAGTGCAAGGGATAGGGAGCAGGCCGCGCAGGCGAGGCACGCGAGCTTCATCAGACGTTCTTGCGACAAGCTCCGTCTGAATGTGCCGTTGGAAATGCCGGCGAAGACGGCGCCCGTCCCGAAGCCTGCCATGAGCGTGCCATAGGCGAGCGGTCCGCCTCCCAGATGATCGCGGACTACCAGCGGCAGCAGTGCGAGAATGGCGATGCTTGCCAGGCCAAACAGGGTTCCGCGTGCGATCGCCGCCTTGATTTCCGAAGACATCGCCGTGAAGCGCAGCCCGTCATAGATCGCCGTCCTCATCGACTCGCGCGGGAGAGGCGAAGAGCGAACCTTCCACTTGCAGCGCCATATCGTGCCCAAAGGGACCAAATAGGTGAGGGTGGTCACGCTAAAAGCTGCCAAAAGCCCAAACCGAGGCAACCACGATGCCGCCGAGCGCCGGGCCCACGGTCCGGACCGTGTTGAAGCCGACGGAGAGCAGGGTCACGGCGGCCGGGACATCGCGGCGGTCGACGATATCGCCAACCGAGGCCTGCCAGGCGGGATCGTGAAGAGCACCCCCGCATGCGATCAGGAAGCTGAAGCCGAGGATCATCCACGGACTGACAAAGCCCAGCGCCACAACAGCGGTCAGCATCGCAGATCCTATCACCATCAGGCACCGGCCGGCGAACATGACCCTGCGACGGCTGAAATTATCGGCGAGGGCTCCGGCGAAGACGGACAAGATGAAAGCGGGCAGGTTCGATGAAGCCTGGACCAGCGCAACCATCAGATCGGAAGTCGAGATCGTCGCCATCAGCCAGCTGATGGCGACAGTCTGCATCAACCAGCCGAGAGAAGAGACCTGGGTAGCGAGCCAGATCGAACGAAAGGTCGGCTGCATGAGGGGCGCAAACGTCGTCGGCGCAGCCAAATCTTCAACTGATCCAGCCACTCTACTCATTTTTTGCGAGCCTTTGCTTTCCGTTATCGGCCGTCTCGCATGTAATCTCGACTGAACCGTGGCGGCTGGCAAAATTGAGAGAAACTCTTTTGCCTCCGACGAATGCGGCCACAGGTGGCAACCGGCCATGCGGTCGCGCCGAACAGCCCACCAAGAATGATTGAGGCGGCGACGAGCGGCACATCCCAGAATCTACGGCCAAAACTTGAATAAAGCGCTTAAGCGGAAAATCCGCTTCGAGCTGGCGCTTGCGGTCGACGATGTCGTCGGCCGAGATCGAGATCCAGCGCAAGGGTTAATCGCTGCGCATAATCATTGCTTGAAGCGCGGCTGCATCGAAAGCTTTTCGAGCAGCTGGTGGATGGGCCTCACCACGCAATACCCTGCAGACAGGCGTCCATCGCTGCCTTTCCGTTTTCTCGGTCTGACGATGAAGATCATGCAGCAGGATAGCGGCAGCATCACTAACATTGAACACGATGCGCTCTGAGCTATGGCGGCTAACCCGAACACGACCCGCTTCTCAAATCTGCTAAATCTCGACGCAATGCCGTCTCGACGTACCCCGCGCCTGGCCACTGCCTCAAACGTCGCCGCGAACACCCGCTCCTTCTCCTCCCGAAACCAGCGCCGGCGCCGCTCGACCGACGTGATACGCTTCGTCACAGGGCTACTGCTAGTGCTTGCACAAGGATTGCGACCTTCAGCCTCCCTGAGCAAGGCGGCCGTACTCGTCGAGATTCGAGACAACCAGACCATCGCGCCAAGGTGCCGGTCTTGCTATTCGATTACCTGCTTCTGACCAAACGGCCTCGCAGCAATGCCAGGAATGTCGTCAATCCGGACAGGTTTCCCGATTAAATAGCCCTGAGCTTCATCACATCCGACGCGGCGCAGATAGTCGAGCTGGTCAGAAGTTTCGACGCCTTCGGCCGTCACCTCAATTCGAAGCTCATGCGCCAACTCAACCAATGATCTCACAATCGCGGCGCAGTCCGCATCGGTGAGCAGATCCTGGACAAAAGATCGGTCGATCTTGAGCCGCGAAAGAGGCAATTTCCGAAGATAAGTGAGTGATGAATAGCCAGTACCAAAATCGTCAAGAGCAACTGTTACGGATAACGAACTTAACGATTGTAATAACGAAATTGTTTCTTCAAAATTCGAAATTAGAACATTTTCTGTAATCTCGACCTCCAGTCTCCGGGGCTCCAAAGCGGCTTCAGCCAAGGTCTCTAAAATTCCATCTAGCAAGGCCTTGTTCTTAAGCTGCACTGCCGACAAGTTGACGGAGACCCGCAAGTCGCGCGGCCAGCGCGCAGCCGCCGAACAAGCCGTTTTGACAGCCCAGTGTCCGATGGAGTGAACCAAACCCGTTTCTTCGGCGATGGGTATGAACTCCGAGGGAGGGATCGCGCCAAGGGTCGGATGCTGCCACCGCAGAAGCGCTTCAAAACCTCGGATGCGATCGCTCCCGAGATCGAGAAAGGGTTGAAATGCAAGCCAAAGCTGGTCACTGGCGAGCGCAGATGCCAGATCGCGTTCAAGGGCATGGCGCCTTGTGGCAGCTTCATCGTCGTTTGCGCTGAAAAACTGGATGGAGCCCGTCCCCAGCGTCTTGGCCCTGTGTAGCGCGGTGTCGACGCAGCGCAGGAGTTGGTTGGCATCCAAACCGTCAGTGGGCGTCAAAGCGATACCGATAGAGGCCCTGCAATATATTTCGCGTCCTTCAATCATGAAAGGGGTGCGCATGCCATCGATGATCTGTTTGGCTAAGGACCTGATTTGATCTGGCCTAATATCGCACGTGACGATTATAGCAAATTCGTCGCCCTCCAATCTCGCGATGCCATCGCTCTCCCGCGTCGATTTCCGAAGTCTCGCAGCCACTTCGACCAAAAGGGCATCCCCTATTGCGCGGCCAAAGCGATCGTTCACCTCGTCGAAATTGTTAAGATCGAACAAGAGTAACGCAAAGTGCTGGTCAAACTGCTTTGCGTCCACCAACGCGTTTTCCAGCCGCTCGTTGAAGCTGAACCGGTTTGGCAAACTCGTTAGAACATCCCTGCGAATGGCATTTTCGCTTTCCGCTTGCAGAATGCAGCGTCGGGTAAATTCGGACGCGTGAGCAAGCACGGCACGAAACAGCGTGATGGCGTAGCTCACCATCAGGATTGCGACGGGCAGATTGACGGCTCCATCCAGCCACACAATCGCAACCGCTGAACCGACGAAGATCGGCAGCGTATACGCGATGGCCGCAATAGGAATCGTGGAAAAAGAAGCGGCACCGCCTGCGATCATGCCAGCGCCCAGGCAGGTAATGACAACCTGGGCGGCACTCGTTGCTCCTCCGAAGAATAGAACGGGAAGTGCACCCCACCAAGTGCCGAACAGGAAGGCGTTTCGCACCAGGTTTTGCGTTGTCCGGCGAGACACTGACCTTGGTTTGACTGACTGAAACGATGATCTCGCTCTTAGGCCTACGAACCCAGCGGCGGCGATGATCACACTCGCCCAGAGGATGGCTTTCGTCTGGTCGGGCGAGCCCCAAACCGCGATAACAAAAGTGGCCGCATTGAGTATGTTCGCAACCATGCCAAGAAGCGTGCTGCGAAGCACGATACTGACCTGCTCCGCCCTGATGCGGCCGGCAAGCGGTTCGATCGTTGAGGGCCCGCCAAAAACACGCAGGTCTCCCGCCAGGAGGTCGCCGAGCCTTGCGGCAGACAGACGCTGCATCACTCCTTCACTCCCCCGCGGTAGAGTAGTCAGCTGCGTATTGGTCGGTCCCCTAACACCGAACAATTCTGAAAAAGTAAATTTCAACCGCAAATTTGGACAGCCCAGTTGGGAAGCCAAGGGTTTTGGAAATTCGAAGATAGTGAAAACGCGATCTTCCCTTAGGTCATCGCCGAGCTAACCTGATCCAGGTTTTCGCAATTATGCCCCGTTAGCCCTCCGCCTTGTATTCGGTTAACCAAAAGAACCGCAGGCTTTGCTGCCAAACCACGCTGGCACAGAAAATCTACACTATGCGCCTTGAGGACCTTCGGCTTCCCCTGTCGGATCAGCCGGGCAGCATCGTTATTGTCCGGTAGCCCCCTGCAGCCATGCTGAGCTCTCACCCTTTGAAGGCTGGCAACTCGACGAGCCGTCCCGAGGTCCGGCAGACACAAGGAGGCCTTCTCCACGATCATGTCAGCGCTGCGGGACGTAGGCGAGTTCGCTGTGGATCGCAGAGATGCCGAAGCCGGGAGATCCCGCCTTTCAAACGGCACCTGGCCAACAAGCAAGCGGGACGATCAGGCGGCCGCCTTTTTGCGGCTCCTCTTTACCGGTGCGGCCTGTTGGGTCTCATTGGGTTTTCTGCCGAGGCCCATGGTCTTCGCCAAAGCTGAGCGCGCGGCGGCATAGTTCGGGGCAACCATCGGATAGTCTGCCGATAGTCTCCATTTCGCCCGGTATTCTTCGGGCGTCAGACCATAGTGGGTCGCAAGATGCCGCTTCAGCGACTTGAACTTCTTTCCGTCCTCCAGGCTGATGATATAGTCCGGCGTGACCGACTTCCTGATCGGAACGGCAGGCTTGAGGTCCTCAGGCTTCGCAACCAGGCCGCCCATCGTGCCCTTCAACGCCGTATGCACCTGGCCGATTAGAGCCGGAAGCTCACCTACCGGGAGCGGATTGTTCGACACATAGGCCGACACTACTTCGGCGGTAAGCTCGATAAGGGCGTCAGTATTGTTTTCGGCTTCTTCTGTCACGCAATGCTCCTGCTTTGATAAACGGCGGCGGATCGGTTTTATTAATGAAGGCAGCCATAGAATGCAATCAAAGTCAGGGCTCCCGTAGCACTGGGTCCCAAATTGCGGGCCGAGGCACACGATGGTTCTACCCTGATGCCGACAGCTTCCGGCAAAAAATCGGTCGGACCCGCCGAGGGGTTTTGCGGTTCATGAAACTGCTTTCGAGCAGAATGAGTTTCGTTTCGCCGTCTTTGACGGCCTCGGAAATCAACCTGCGCCGCGCATCTTAATGCCCTGATCCCGCAACCTCCCCTAGGCACCTGCGCCAAGGAGAAATCTTCGATCCAGCCCCTTGAACCGTCTCGGTCCGGACAGCACATTGCGATGGTTGCCGAGCGGAATGCTCGTGCAAAGCAGGGGTTCGCCAAGTGGGAGGAGCGCATGGATGCAGAGGACTTCGGGAGCCCTATTTTCGTGAAGCGTGCGACCTACATCGTCCAAGAGATTGCGAGCCTCGAGGACGCCATCGATTTCCTCAACGACTGGCCTGAGGATCAAAAAGATCTGACCCACCAGACCGCTCTTCGGGCTTGCTATGACGCAGAGGATGGGCACAAGCCCGTGACCGCCGCGCACCATGCTTTTATCGATTTCGCCAGGCAGGTCGCCATCCTCGAAGATCCAATCTCTGCCATGCAGTGGATCGCCGCCTGCAAGAAGCGGCGCGCGTAGGGACGGTTTGGATTGTAGCCAAGCTTGGGGGTATTCCGTTCAGATTTTCACCGAGCGCGGACAAGGGCGGAAGAATCTCCATCATCGCTGGTAATTCCGGAAAGCCGGGATGACAGTGCTTATGGCGATCGGATAGCCGCCGAGGGATCGAGTTGGGCTTTCGGGTTTGCCTGTCTCTGTCACCTCGGGTGAGGCATAAAGCTGGGCCGAGCGGACCTTGCCGCACGACTTGAGGGGAACGGTGAGTTGAGCAGATTTGAGCGGCCGGTCGTGGTCCAGGTAAGCCGCCACGCCGCGGAGCGCGTCGTGTTCGATGTCAATGACGCGGCCACGATCTTGCTGCGGGATCTCCCGCGTGAAACGGAAAAGCGCAAGGCAGCGATGGACGCGTGTCTGCGCGTGTTGCGCGGTGAGAGCCATCCACCGGCCGCCCGCCGAGCTTTCGTCGCAGCGGCGCTTGAAGCAAAAATCCTGCGCAGCGATTGAAAATTTACGACGCGCATTGCGTCCCTTCTTTCTCCATTGCGATCCGCCAGCGCCATGATCGCGCCTGGCGTTGGACGAGCGGCAGCCGAGCGAGCTACATTCGTAGCGCCAGCGGCGAGCGCGGTTCTGGTTCCAAGGCGCTGCATTGGGGAGCGTGGCTGAGCAGGCGCCGCTAATTCAGCGGGTTCGGGCCATGTCGTGGTGCGACCTCTGAGGATCGCACGGGCTGGCGGCGGATGCTAACCTGAACAACCAGCCAGCGGCACAGAGCCTTGGCGTTCATCCAGTTCGCAAGATCGGCATGCACCAGCGCTTATCCATAGGAGCAACCCAACCCCGCTCTTCTGCGATGGCTTTCCTGGTCCTGTTCCGGATCTTCCACGATCAACCCTCAAGGGGTCCGCTAGCAAGCTGCGGCCGCTTGGCTAAAGCCCGCGCGGTGATCGCGACCGGCCCACGACACTGACGGGAGCCATCGAGCGGGGATTGGCCTCGCTCAAAGTGGAAGGCCCTCAAATGTCGCACGATCTTGCCCTGGCTCAACACCACGCCCTGGACCTCGCCCGCACCCTGATGGTCCCCGTCATCCTCTTCAAATCCGGCAACGCGATCGGTGTGCTCCGCAGCGATGAGATCGAGCCTGGCGATGATCTCGAAATCCTTCACGAATACGACCCATTCCAGATCAGGCCGGCTCGTTGAGCCGGCCCGGAGCTTGGCGGCCCGCCCCGTCACAAAGCCCAAATTGCACCGACCGTGATCCAACGGCCTGCCGATCGGCGGGCCGATGCGCGGCGATTGGGTGCCGCTTGCGAGCGAGCGGCGGCAAGGGAGGCTGCGCCGCGGCTGGGAAAATCACAGTGCTCCGAACATTCCTCAGTTGCCCGGCCGCGCCCTTGCCTCCGTCGCTCTTCGCGGCCTTGGGGTCGGGTCCCGCGGGATTCGCGGGAAAGGAAACCGAACAGGAAGGGACGGAACCTCATGGGCGCCGGGATAAGAATGGAGATGAGCGATGTCGAGGAACTCAGAAGTGGCGTTCTGTGTGCTGCGGTGCTGGAGCGGGCGGGCTTCGCGGTCGATCAGAAGGAGAGCACTAGACGCGCCGTAAAATTCCGGCGCGGCGCCGAAATCATCATCGTCATTCACGACGGCAAAGGCTGGTTCGATCCACTGTCGGAGGCCAAGGGAGACGTGTTCCACCTGGTCGAGCACCTCGAGGGCGTCCGCTTCGTGGAAGCGCTCGATCATGTGGCGAATTTGATCGGGTTCGTTTCCAGATACCCCATCTTGATGAGAGCTCCTCAAAAACATCACCCGGACCGTTCCGTTTCCGAGCGCTGGCGAAGCCGCCGCCAACCAGGACGCGGCTCCATGAGCTGGAGCTATCTGCGCGGCAAGCGCCGTCTCCCCGAAACGGTCATCCGCACGGCGGTCCGCCAGGACAGGCTTCGCGAGGGTCCGTGCGGCAGCATGTGGGCCGCCCACACCGATGAGGCCGGCGCGCTCACCGGCTGGGAGGAGCGCGGTCCCGAATGGCGCGGGTTCGCGAGCGGAGGCGCCAAGCTGCTGTTTCGTCTTGGCGCTGTCGAGGCAACCCGCTTCTGCGTCACCGAAGCGGCTATCGATGCCATGAGCCTTGCCGCGATCGAGGAGCTGCGGCCCGGCAGCCTTTATCTCAGCACCGGTGGCGGCTGGGCGCCGGCGACCGTGGCGGCGATCCGCGGGCTTGCGGCGCGCAACGGCGCTCTTCTTGTCGCCGCGACCGACAACAACACCCAGGGCGACGTCTATGCCGGGCGGCTCGAAGCGGTCGCGGTGGAGGCGGGGTGCGGTTTCGAGCGGCTGCGTCCCGTCGCCGATGATTGGAACGAGGACCTGCATGCGCGAAAACTCTAGAAGAAGGGAGAAGGAGGGGGACAGAAAACCCGGCTGCCGCATGCCCGCCGGCCGCGTCAAGGGTGAAGCTTCGCCCGGCTGACGCCGGCCCTTGACCCGCCCGGACGGAGAGGCGGCCGCGGGGGAGGGGTCAGGAAGGGCTGAAGACGATGGCGCAATCGAGATGATGAGCCGCGCTCCGGCCCGACGAGGCTAAGAAGGAGCCCCCCATGAACGCCACCTCTCCCATCCGCAAGATCTACCAGGGCATCGCCGACCGCCGGCAGATATTTCGCTTGTTCGATCGCCATGCGCACCGGCCCAACCGCTTCGCGGATGATGCCGGGGCTCTTTACCGGAACGAATGGTTCGAGCTGGACCAGTCCGGACACGACTACATGCTCGGCATCCTGCCGCCGCTCTGGATGCGCCCGGAGATGTTCGCGCTCAGCGAATTCCTCACCGGCAGCGTCACCAGCGTGTTTTTCCGGCTCAGCATCGAGGGCCGCGTCCGCTACTTCCACAGCTACTGCGATCTTTGCGACAAGGGTTCGCCCGAGCGCATGCGGGCCGCGATCGTGGAGCGCGAGTCCTGGCCGGTTAAGGCGATGACGCATGAGGAGCGCCTCGAGCATATCTGGTCGAGCACGCATGACGACTATCGCGGCTACGCCGGCGATTGCTGGCTGCCCGAGTTGCGCGGCAAGCGCACTCTGCTCGTCTATGACCGCGGACGCACCGTGCTCAAGCTGCTCCACGATCTGAGCGACGCGGAGATCGCCGCCAAGCTGCCCGTGCATCTCAGGCACTTGCCCACCGACGTCGCGGCGTGAGGTGGGGACGATGTTCACATTTCCGATTGTGGCGGTCCGCAAGGTGATCGACCAAGGCATTGCCGATGCGGCGGCCAACGGCGGGTTTCGCAACCCCTATTACGGTACAAGGCCCGGCGAGGGCGAGAAGTCCGGCGTCTGGCTGGTCGGCGACCAAGGTGTCTATCTATGCTCCAACGGCAAGCTCGCCGAGGGAGCGCGTCCCCTCGTCGTCTATTCCGAGCAATGCCACCCGGACGGCCATCCCGACTGGTGGGACTACAAGCGCCGGCATTTCGGGGCCGATGACGGCATCGAGTTCATCGAGGCCGAGCGGCTTGTCCCGCTCTTTGACCGCCATCGGCGCGCAACACATCTCACCATCGCGCTCACCGAGGCCGAAATCGCGCTCTCGCTGATCACCCGCTGACCTTCCCAAAAACCGGCGCCGCGTTTCGCCTAGCCGACCCTGTTCGGCCGGGAGTTTCGCGCGCGCCTTTCGAGCACAGGAGCCTTTCCAATGGCGCATGACGACCCCTTGACCATCGACCTCTTCGGCAACACCTCATCCGGCCTCGGCCTCGGCGTGACCGCTTTCACGTCCGGATTTGACGCCGGCCCGAACTGCGACCACGATCGACCGCCTTCCGCGCCGGCACCGTCTCTGCCGGTTGCGACCGCCGCCCGCGCGTCGGCACGCGCCCGGCGGGAACTGGGTGCGAACTTTCATCTCATTGGCGAGCGTGATCTTGCGCGCGGTTGGAAGGAGCGGGCCCGCGACAACATCGCGGCGATCAGGCTTTCGGCCGAGATCGAGGCCGCGCAGAGGCCGGCCACGCGCGAGGAACAGCAAAGGCTGATCCGGTTCACCGGCTTCGGCGCAACCGAGCTCGCCAATGGCGTGTTTCGCCGCCCTGGCGAGATCGAGTATCGCGACGGCTGGCAGGAGATCGGCGCCCAACTGGAAGACTTGGTCGGCGAGGCTGACTACGCTTCGCTCGCCCGCTGCACGCAATATGCGCATTTTACGCCGGCGTTCATCGTCCGGGCGATCTGGGCGGGCCTGCTGCGGCTTGGCTGGTGCGGCGGCCGTGTTCTCGAACCCGGCTTTGGCACGGGACTCTTTGCGGCCTTGATGCCGCCCGAGCTGCGTGACCGTTCCCATATCACCGGCGTCGAGCTCGATCCCGTCACGGCGCGCATCGCCCGGCTGCTGCAGCCGCGGGCGCGCATCCTCAACGCAGACTTCGCCCGCACCGAACTCCCTGCTTCGTTCGACCTTGCCATCGGCAACCCGCCCTTTTCGGCACGCACCGTGCGCTCCGACCCTGCCTACCGATCGCTCGGCCTGCGGCTGCACGACTATTTCATCGTCAAGGCGCTTGGATTGCTCAAGCCGGGCGGCCTCGCCGCCTTCGTGACCAGCCACGGCACCTTGGACAAGGCCGACAGCATGTGCCGGAAGCAGATCGCCAAATCGGCCGACCTGATCGCCGCCTTCCGCCTGCCCGAGGGCAGCTTTCGCGCCGATGCCGGAACAGACGTCGTGGTCGACATCCTGTTCTTCCGCAAGCGCAAGGCGGGCAACCCCGAAGGCGACCTTGCCTGGCTCGATCTCGAGGAAATCCGGCCGGCGACGGAAGACGAGGGCGCCATCCGCGTCAATCGCTGGTTCGCGCGTCATCCGGACTTCGTGCTCGGCGCCCACGCGCTGAGCCGCGGCATCTATGGTCCCGATAAGACCTATACCTGCCTGCCGCGCCCCGCCGGCGATCTCAACGAAGCGCTGACGGCCACAATCTCGCTGCTGCCGCAATCGCTCTATGATGGCGAGCCGGAGGCGATCGACCGCGACGGCGAGGACGACGACGCGCCGGCCGACGGCGAGCGGTCCGACCGCCATGTCCGCGAAGGCAGCTTCGTCGTCGACCACCGTCATGGGCTAATGCAAGTCGTCGACGGCGAGCCGGTCCCGGTCAGCATTCGCAAGAGCCGCGCCGGCGACGGCATCCCGCAAAAGCATGTCCGGATCATCCAGAAACTGGTCCCGATCCGCGATGCCGTGCGCGCGGTGCTGAGGTGCCAAGAGCTCGACCGACCGTTTCGGCAAGCGCAGGTCGCCCTGCGCGTCGCCTGGTCAAGCTTTGTCAGGGATTTCGGCCCGATCAACACCACCGTCGTCTCGACCACCGAGGATGAGGAAACCGGTGAGGTGCGCGAGACGCATCGCCGTCCGAACCTACAGCCGTTTGTGGATGACCCCGATTGCTGGCTCGTCGCCTCGATCGAGGACTATGATCTCGAATCCGACACCGCGCGGCCCGGCCCGATCTTCACCGAGCGCGTGATCGCGCCGCCATCGCCGCCGCTCATGAGCTCTGCCGCGGACGCGCTCGCCGTGGTCCTCAACGAACGCGGCGGCGTCGACCTCGACCACATCGCCGAGCTTTTGCATTCCGATACCGACAATGTCGTCGCCGAACTCGGCAGCGCCATTTTCCGCGATCCGGCGACCGGGTCCTGGCAGACGGCGGATGCCTATCTGTCGGGCGCGGTGCGCGACAAGCTGAAGACCGCCGAGGCCGCGGCATCGCTCGATCCCGGCTATCAACGCAATGTCGCGGCGCTCAGGGAAGTGCAGCCCGCCGATCTCAGCCCCTCCGACATTACAGCGCGACTCGGGGCGCCGTGGATTCCGGCCACCGATGTCGTTGTCTTCGTCAAGGAGAGCATGGGTGCGGAGATAAAGATCCATCACATGCCCGAACTTGCCTCGTGGACCGTCGAGGCCCGTCAGCTTGGGTGGACTGCCGCCGGAACCTCGGAATGGGGCACCGATCGCCGGCACGCCGGCGAACTGCTCGGCGATGCGCTGACCAGCCGCGTCCCTCAGATATTCGACACCATCCGGGACGGCCAGACCGAGCGCCGCGTCCTCAACGTCGTCGATACCGAGGCCGCGAAGGAGAAGTTGCAGAAGATCAAGACCGCCTTCCAGAACTGGGTCTGGTCCGATCCCGATCGCACCGACCGCCTGGCGCGTGTCTACAATGACCGTTTCAACAACATCGTGCCGCGAAGGTTCAACGGCGACCATCTGCGGCTTCCGGGCGCCTCTGGCGCCTTTTCGCTTTATGGGCACCAGAAGCGCGGCATCTGGCGCATCGTCTCGGCCGGCTCGACCTATCTCGCCCACGCCGTCGGCGCCGGCAAGACGATGACGATTGCCGCCGCGATCATGGAGCAGAAGCGCCTGGGCCTGATCGCCAAGGCGATGCTGGTCGTTCCCGGCCACTGCCTGGCGCAGGCCGCAAGAGAATTTCTCGCGCTTTATCCCAGTGCCCGCATCCTCGTTGCCGACGAGACGAACTTTTCCTTGGCCAAGCGGCACCGCTTCCTCTCCCGCGCCGCGACCGCTAACTGGGATGCGATCGTCATCACGCATTCGGCATTCCGCTTCATCGGTGTGCCATCCGCCTTCGAACAGCAGATGATCCAGGACGAGCTTGAGCTCTACGAGAGCCTGCTCACCAAGGTCGAGAGCGACGACCGCGTCTCGCGCAAGCGGCTGGAACGCTTGAAGGAGGGCCTGAAGGAGCGGCTCGAAGGTCTTGCCACGCGCAAGGATGATCTTCTCACCATTTCCGAGATCGGCGTCGACCAGATCGTCGTCGACGAGGCGCAGGAATTCCGGAAATTGTCCTTCGCCACAAACATGTCGACGCTCAAGGGTGTCGATCCCAATGGCTCGCAGCGCGCCTGGGACCTCTATGTCAAATCCCGGCTTATCGAGACCAAGAACCCGGGCAGGGCGCTCGTGCTCGCTTCGGGCACGCCGATTACCAACACGCTTGGCGAGATGTTTTCCGTGCAGCGCTATCTCGGCCATGGCGCGCTCGCCGAGCGCGGCCTGCACGAGTTCGACGCCTGGGCCTCGACCTTCGGCGACGTGACCACCGAACTCGAGCTTCAGCCCTCCGGCAAGTACAAGCCGGTCACGCGCTTCGCCAGCTTCGTCAACGTCCCCGAGCTGATCGCAATGTTCCGCTCCTTTGCCGATGTCGTGATGCCGCAGGACCTGCGTGACTATGTCAAGGCGCCCGCGATCTCGACCGGCCGCCGCCAGATCCTGACGGCCAAGCCCACGCCGGCCTTCAAGCGCTACCAGCTGGTGCTCGCCGAGCGCATCAAGGCGATCGAGATGCGCGACCGGCCGCCGGAGCCCGGCGACGATATTCTTCTCTCGGTCATCACCGACGGCCGCCATGCCGCGATCGATCTGCGGCTGGTTGATCCCGACAACGACGACGAGCCCGACAACAAGCTCAATCTTCTTGTCTCGAACGCCTTCCGCATCTGGAAGGAAACGGCGGACAGCGCCTATGTCCGTCCCGACGGCAAACCCTACGAGCTAGCCGGCGCCGCGCAGATGATCTTTTCCGATCTCGGCACGATCAATGTCGAAAAGACGCGGGGGTTTTCCGCCTATCGCTGGATCCGCGACGAGCTGATCCGCCTGGGCGTTCCCGCCTCAGAGATCGCCTTCATGCAGGATTCCAAGAAATCGGAAGCCAAGCAGCGGCTGTTCGGCGCTGTGAGAGCCGGCAAGGTGCGGTTCCTCATCGGCTCCTCCGAGACGATGGGCACCGGCGTCAACGCTCAGCTTCGTTTGAAGGCGCTGCATCACCTGGACGTGCCCTGGCTGCCCTCCCAGATCGAGCAGCGCGAGGGCCGCATCGTCCGACAGGGTAACCAGCACGACGAAATCGACATCTTCGCCTACGCGACGGAAGGCTCCCTCGATGCCACCATGTGGCAGAACAACGAACGCAAGGCCCGCTTTATCGCCGCAGCACTCTCCGGTGACACTTCCATCCGGCGGTTGGAAGATCTGGGCGGAGGGCAGGCCAACCAGTTCGCCATGGCCAAGGCGATTGCATCCGGTGACCAGCGTCTGATGCAGAAGGCCGGTCTCGAGGCAGATATCGCGCGGCTCGAGCGCCTGCGCTCCGCCCACATCGACGACCAGCATGCCGTGCGCCGGCAGATCCGCGACGCAGAGCGCGACATCGCGCATTCGACGCGCCGTATCGCGGAAATCGGCAAGGACATGGAGCGGCTTGTTCCGACAGCCGGTGAGGCCTTTGCCATGAGCGTGACCGACAGGTCTTACGCCGAGCGCAAGGAGGCCGGCCGGGCACTGATGAAGGGGATTCTCACCCTGGTTCAGCTACGGCATGACGGCGAGACCCTCATCGCCTCGATCGGCGGGTTCGACCTGCAATTCTGTGGCGAGCGCTTCGGGCAGGACGGCTATCGCTACACCACTGTCCTCCAGCTCACCGGAGCCGATGATGAGATCGAGCTGCCGGTGACGGTGACGCTCGGCGCGGTCGCCCGGCTCGAACATGCCCTGTCGAGTTTCGACCAGGACCGGGAACGCTATCGGCAGCGTCTCGCCGAAGCCCGGCGCCGTCTCGCCTCCTATCGATCCCGCGACGGTGGAGAATTCGCCTTCGCCGGCGAGCTGGCCGAAAAGCGCCGGCAGCTTGCCGAGGTCGAAGAGGCCCTCGCGGCCGACATCGAAGTCGTCGCGGATGCCGTCGCCGCCTGACCTATTGCGTTGCCCTTGGGGCATTGGTGCGAATACCGCTTCGTTTGGCTGCCCGGTGCAGCCGGTGCTCGAAATAATCGGCAAACACCTTGTAGTCGGCGTAGGCGTCCTTGTCGCACCAATATGCGCCGAAGCGGCCAACCAGGCCGGCGATCCAGTCGGCGGCCTGCAAGGTCTGGTATCGGTGGCTCTCCAGCTGGAATGGCGGCTCGATGAGCCGCTTTCGCGGCTCCCCGGCGCCATACATGCTGCGTGCCGCCGCGGTTATGAGGTTCTGGCGCTGGTCGTGCTCATCGAGCGCCAGGATGAAGTGGCCCTTGGGATCGCAGTCTTCCGCGCAGAAGGAGTCGATCCGCTTGATGGCTTCCAGCAGCACCCGGTTGTAGAGGTAGTTCGGATTGTGCTTGTCGGGCGGCAGGTTCTTCTGAAGCCCGACATAAAAAACGAAGCCGCCGATCGTCTCGATCTTGTTCAGAAGCCGGTTGGTCGTGTTGCGAAGCTCACGATACTTGGTGACATTGGTCACCGTGTAGAGGCTTGCGCCTTTCTTCTCCCAAATCGCCGGATGGACGCCAGCCCTCTTGATCTCAAAATCGAGAAGCTCGCATTTTCTTTGGAAGAACCACGTGCCGAAACCGCGCACCTCATTCATCGGCAGCACGAGCCCGGCCAACCCGAAAACCGGGCTCTCCTTGTATTTTGCATCCTGGCGATCGACATAGGGACCGATATGGCCGAATTCATCGAGATAGGCGATGTAGGTCAGATCGTACCCCCCCCAGAAGCACGAAAACCCACGCTTTTGGCGTGGGTCTCGGAAAGAGGGCAACAAATCCGTTGCGCCTCACTGTCCCGTAGCTAGGGTTTTTGCCTGCGCTTGTCAAGGTGGCAGCCCGATATATACCGCTCTGTCGATAGTCCCTCAATCCAGCTGCCGCTCTCCAGTGTTGAATGACGATCCTCGACCCGAAAATCAAATCTGGTCAGGCATCTTCCTCGCGCGTGGTGCTCTCTGCCCGGTCGCGACGCCAGAGCAGCTGCCGATCAGGCCGGCGTGTAGGTGACCTTTTCCCCGTCCTCTTTCGCGAAATCGCGCACCGGATCATCGAGCAGCGGCAGCACCGCCTCCGAAGGCCGGCATAGCCTTGTGCCCTTCCGCGTCTCGACGATCGGCCGGTTGATGAGGATCGGATGGGCACGCATGAAATCGATCAGCTCGCCGTCGCTCCATTTGCGGTCGGCGAGGCCAAGCTCGGCATAAGGCGTCCCTTTCTCTCGCAGCAGCTCGCGCGGCGCCATGCCCAGCGCCGCGATCAGTTCGACCAGCCGCTCGCGGCTCGGCGGCGTCTTCAGATATTCGATCACCACCGGCTCTTCGCCGCTGGCGCGGATCATGGCGAGCGTGTTGGGCGAGGTGCCGCAGGCGGGATTGTGAAAGATGGTGACCGTCATGACTGTGCCTTCTGTGGCTGGGTTTGCCGAATGATCTCGGGCCGCAGCAGCCAGCCCATCAGTGCCAGCGCGATCAAGGCCCCAAGCAGCTCAGCGACGATGAAGCCCGGCAGATCGATCGGTCTGATGCCGGAGAACGTGTCGGTCAGCGAACGCGCCAACGCCACGGCCGGATTGGCGAAGGATGTCGAGGCGGTGAACCAGTAGGCGGCGGTGATGTAGAGCCCGACCAGCCATGGCACGGCTCGCTGCTGGAACCGGGCTCCGCAGAGAATGACCGCGACGAGGCCGAATGTGGCCACTATTTCGGAGAACCATTGCGCCGGTCCGGCGCGCAGCTTGGTCGCGATCTCCAGAACCGGCAAGCCGAACATGAGGTGCGCGGCGAGCGTGCCAGCGACGCCGCCCAGGAGTTGCGCGACCAGATAGGCCGGCAGATCGCGGGCCGGCAGCGTCCGGTTCAAGCAGACCACCAGCGAGACGGCCGGATTGAAGTGGGCGCCGGAGATCGGCCCGAGGATTGTGATCAGGACGACCAGCATGGCGCCGGTCGCCAAGGTGTTGCCAAGCAGCGCCAGGGCCGTGTCATGCGTCAGGGTCTCGGCCATGATGCCGGAACCGACGACTGTCGCCACCAGCAGGCCGGTGCCGAGAAACTCGGCGGCGAACCGGCGCGGAAGATCGAATACTGTCATGTGATGCTGCCTGGAACGAAGTGAGATGATTATTGCCGGGTCCTGGTGCCGGGCTGACAGCGGGCGGCGGCGAGCGCGGGTGCGCAGATTTCGGGACGGCCCGAGCAGCAATCCTCCATCAGGAAGCGGATCAGGCCGGACAGAGCGTCGTATTCGGCGCCATAGACGACTGAGCGCGCGTCGCGCCGCTGCGTGACGAGGCCGGCGCGCTCCAACTCCCTGAGATGGAAGCTGACGTTGGACGGCGAGACCTCGACCTGTTCGGCCAGCGCACCGGCGGCAATGCCATCAGGCCCGGCCACCACAAGCAGTCGCATAACGCGCAGGCGCGTCTCCTGCGACAGGGCGCCAAAGACGATCAGGGCTCGATGTTCATCCACGTTTCAATGATCCTTGAAATATCGAAAGGAGGAATAGCCAAGATACTCTCCCCCGACAACCGGGAAATGGCCGCGCTGGCCGCCCCACAGGCTGGAGGCGGTCAGCTACCCCAAAGGACGAGGTGGCGCGCGGTCCTGGCTCGCGAGCATTCCGCCGGACGGGGCGGTTCCAGGCAGTACCGGGGAGGAGAACGAAGAAGGAAGGAACGGCTGGTCGCTGATCGGGCTGGCCGCCGCCGCTTACGCTCAACCGCGCCGCTCGCGATCCCGGCCCGTCGTCCTGCGCAGGGCTGAAAGCCCCGCTGGTCCGGCCAGGCAGGGATGCTCGGCCGCAGTTGCGCCGGCCCGCCCGCTCCGCGGTTGCCGAGGTGTCTTCGGGAAGAAGACCAGGAAAGACGGCTTCAACGGCCGGCTCAATCTCGAAAGGAACATCCCATGCATCTCATCAAAGTCGATCCGCGCGCGCTGAAGGAAAACCCCGAGCGCACGCGCCAGACAAAATCGTCACCGCAGGCCGACGCGCTGCTTCTGGCCACGATCAAGGCGGTCGGCATCGTGCAGCCGCCCATCGTCGCGGCTGAGGTTGACGGCGGCAATGGCTATATCATCAATGCCGGCCATCGCCGGGTGAAACAGGCGATTGCCGCGGGTCTCGAGGAAATCGAGGTCCTGGTCGAGGAAGCCGCAGGCGACAACGGCGCCATGCGCTCGATGATCGAGAACGTCGTGTTCGAGCCACTGAATCCCGTCGACCAGTGGCGGGCGATCGAACGCCTGGTCGCGCTCGGCTGGACCGAGGAGGCAATCGGCGTTGCGCTCGCGCAGCCGCTGCGCCAGATCCGAAAACTGCGCCTGCTGGCAAACGTCCTTCCCGCCATGCTCGACCACATGGCCAGGGGCGACATGCCCAACGAAAGCCAGCTGCGCACGATCGCTTCCGCCTCGCTTGAAGACCAAAGGCAAGTCTGGAAGAAGCACAAGCCGTCGAAGGCCGATCCGCAGGTATCGTGGTGGAGTGTGGCGCAGGGCCTCACAAAGACCCGCATGTATGCACGCGATGCAAGCTTCGGCGACGACCTGGCGCAGGCCTACGGCATCGCCTGGGTCGAGGACCTGTTCGCGCCAGCCGACGAGGATAGCCGGTATACGACCGACGTCGAGGCTTTCCTCGGCGCCCAGCAGGAGTGGATGACGAACAATCTGCCCAGGAAGGGTATGCTCGTCGAAGTCAACGGTTGGGGCCAGCCGGAACTGCCGAAGAAGGCAGAGCGGGTCTACGGCAAGCCCGCGAAGTCGGACTGCACGGCGATGTATCTCGACCGCGACGGCAAAGTGCAGTCGGTGCACTACCGTCTCCCCGAGGCCAAGAAGGCCAAGGCCAAGGGCAATAGCGGCGCCGGCACCGACGGTGCGGACGACGCCGGCATCGTCTCGGCGTCGCGCCCGGATGTCACCCGCAAGGGCATCGAGATGATCGGCGATTTGCGCACCGACGCGCTGCATGAGGCGCTTGCCCGCGCCCCGATCGAGGACGACACGCTGATGGCGCTGCTTGTTCTGGCCTTCGCCGGCCAGAATGTCAGCGTCGCATCCGGCGCCCGCGACATCTCTTATTTTGGGGCGGCAAGCCTCGGCGAACACGCAGCGCGCTTGTTCAATCCGGAGGGCGTCCTCGAGTTCGACATGGACGAGTTGCGTGCCGCGGTGCGGTCGCTGCTGATTGACGTGCTCTCCTGCCGTGAGAACAGGTCGAACAGCGGCATTGTCGCGCGCGTGGCCGGCGATGCGATCGGCGCGGATGATTTTCTGGCCAACATGGGGAGCGAGGAATTCCTCTCCTGCCTGTCGCGTTCGGCGCTCGAAGCATCCTGCAAGGACACGCCGGTCCTGCCGCGCCAGAAGGTCAAGGACACTCGCGCAGCACTCGTCGAGCACTTCAGGGAGGGGCGCTTCGTTCATCCAGCGGCCCTGTTCCCACCGGACAGGGCAAAACTTTCGTCCTGGCTGACAAGCAAGGCAGCCACCGGGGAAGACGATCCCGGCGAACACGCCAAGGACCCGCAGGCGGCTGAGGATGCTGGCGGCGCTGAGCGCGAGGACGCTTTCCGCGAAGCGGCCGAATAGCGGCCCCAATTCTTCCTTCCGATCGCCATCCCGCCGCCGGCAAACGCCGGCGGCGGTCCTGTTTTGACAATCAGCACATGGAGGACATGCATGTCCGCGCATCGCATCTTCCGGGCCCCAATCGGCTCGCTCATCGCCTGGTCCGACGCCACGCCGCGGCCGCCGGAACGGCACCGCAAGAAGCTGTCGCAATGGCAGTCCAACAACAGCAGGGGTCGTCTGATCCGCAAGCAGGGTGAAGCAGTCGTTGGCACTATCAGCCTGCCGGCGAGCTTCACGCTGCACGAGGCCGATTACGGTTCGGGCGGTGTCGTCGCCGTGCGCGTGCTTCGGACGTTTTCGCTGGACAGCCGGTTACGCTTCACGCTTCTCGAACGGCCGGCCATGGGCGCGGTCCGCGTGCTCGACCGGCCCGGCGAGGACGCCGAGCTGGTCCATCTCGCCCAAAATCGCGCCGATGCCGAAGAATGGCTGACGCGGCACTTTTATCCGAACGCGGTGCTCAATCAGATCACGGCGGATGAGATCGCGGCGGACCATGTCGAGGGGAGGGCCGCGTGATGACCCATTCTCTTCGAAGTTCGAACGAAAACTCCATCTCCGGCTCTCCGGTGGAGTTCGGCCGCAGCGCTGACGGCTTCTTCGTCGCTCGCGCAGGCGATACGGCGTTTGCCATGCTGCCCGCGAGTAACGGGCGGTACTATCTGGCGACCGGCTGGCGTATCCGCCGTCCGCTCGCCCAGTGGACGCGCTCGGATTTCTACGGTCATTGCGGCCAGGTCGCTGACGAGGCGGCGTTCCGGGCAAAGGTTCTGGAGCAGGCGGAGCACGCCCGAGAGAAGCGTGCGCTTGCACGACAGGAGGTCAGGTCCACAGCGCAAACGCCGTGGGGGCCATCGCAGGGCGCCACCGTCTTCGCCGACGGCGTTACCTGTCATTCGACCGCGAGCCATGGGGGGTTCCATCTCTCGCCCGAACGCAATTGCAAGGTCGACGCCCGGCTGCGCGCGGCGGATGGTTTCTATGAAGAAGACGAGTGTTGGGCGATCGTCGCCTTCACCTTCCCCGATCTCTTCACCAGCTTTGAGCGTCGAAGCGCGGAACGCATCATCAAGGACAGCTTTCCGGATGCGTGGGAAGAGATCACCGGCAACGTGCTTGCGGCCGGCCAATCCCGCGAGAAAGATCGACGCGCCTTCGAGGCGGAACACGCCGCCGACTGGATCGTGGTCTCCGCAATCAGGGCGGATTACAAAAAGAGCTTCGTCGAGGTCATCGCCACGCCGGGTGGCAGGCGTGGCGATGACCTCGACG
>NZ_RZSG01000119.1:3127-11590 GCF_003997725.1 Mesorhizobium sp. M4A.F.Ca.ET.050.02.1.1 | reverse complement strand
GCCGAGGCGTCCGACGACGACGAGCAGTCGGCCGAGACGGAGGCGTCCGACGCCACCGCCGACGACCTCTCCGACGAGGACGATTCCGACGCCGAGACGCCCGGCGAGGCGCGGCGTAACGACAATCCCTTCACCAATTTGCCGAAGGAGATCGACTACAAGGTCTTCACCACGGCTTTCGACGAGACGGTCGGCGCCGAGGAATTGTGCGAGGAAGAGGAGCTCGACCGGCTGCGCGCCTTCCTCGACAAGCAGCTCGCCAATCTTTCCGGCGTCGTCGGCAGATTGGCCAACCGGCTGCAACGCCGGCTGATGGCCCAGCAGAACCGCTCGTGGGATTTCGACCTCGAGGAAGGCTATCTCGATCCGTCGCGACTGGTGCGCGTCGTCATCGATCCGATGCAGCCGCTGTCCTTCAAGCAGGAGCGCGACACGAAATTCCGCGACACGGTGGTGTCGCTGGTGCTCGATAATTCGGGCTCGATGCGCGGCCGGCCGATCACCGTCGCCGCCACCTGCGCCGACATCCTGGCGCGCACGCTGGAGCGCTGCGGCGTCTCGGTCGAGATCCTCGGCTTCACCACCCGCGCCTGGAAGGGCGGGCAGGCGCGCGAGAAATGGCTGAAGGACGGCAAGCCGCCGAACCCCGGCCGGCTCAATGATCTGCGCCACATCATCTACAAATCCGCCGACCACCCATGGCGGCGGGCGCGGCGCAATCTCGGCCTGATGATGCGCGAGGGCCTGCTCAAGGAAAACATCGACGGCGAGGCGCTGCTTTGGGCGCATAACCGGCTGATCGGGCGGCCGGAACAGCGCAAGATCCTGATGATGATCTCCGACGGCGCGCCGGTCGACGATTCCACGCTCTCGGTCAATCCCGGCAACTACCTGGAGAGGCACCTGCGCGCGGTCATCGAGCTGATCGAGACGCGCTCGCCGGTCGAGCTATTGGCCATCGGCATCGGCCATGACGTCACCCGCTACTATCGCCGTGCCGTCACCATCGTCGATGCCGAGGAACTGGCCGGCGCCATGACCGAGCAGCTCGCCTCGCTGTTCGGCGAGGAAAGCGCGCGCGAGATGCGGCGCGGCGGCTTGCGGCGCGCCGGATGAAGCTCATGGTGCGGGGCTTGCGGCGAACGGTTCTGGCTGCCTGCGCGCTGGCCGGCATGCTGTCGCCGGCCGTCGCCGCCGGTCTGGCTTCCATCGAGCCGGTCGAGATCTCGGCGCGGCCGATAGGCCAGTTCCGCATTGGCCATGACGACAAGCAGTTCGGGCCGCTGGAATTCGTCGGCGGTCTGGAGATGACCTCGCCGTCGCGCGATTTCGGCGCGCTCTCGGCCTTCCGCTTCCTCAAGCCCGGCGGCGACTTCATCGGCGTCGCCGACACCGGCTTCTGGTTTTTCGGCACGGTCGCACACGATGCCGACAAGCGGCCGTCGGGCATCCAGAATTTCCGCATGCAGCAGATGGTCGACCGGTCGGGACGGCCGATCGAAAAGAAATGGGAGGTCGACGCCGAGGGCCTCGCGGTCAAGGACGGCATCGCCACGGTCGGTTTCGAGCGAAACCAGCGCGTCGCCCAGTTCAGGATCGATCCCGACAAGATGAAGGCGCCGTTCAAGGAGCTCGACTATCTCGTGCCGGCCCGGGAGCTGCGCCAGAACCGCGGCTTCGAGACCGTCACCCATGCCAATCCCTACGGCCAGCACGAAGGCGGGCTGGTCGTGGTGTCGGAAAAGAGCCTGGACAAGGCCGGCAACATCTTCGCGGCGATCATCGAGGGCCCGAACAAGGGCGTCTTCACCGTCAAGCGCAATGGCGATTTCGACATCACCGACGGCGCCTTCCTGCCCGATGGCGATCTTCTGCTGCTCGAGCGCAGCTTCTCGATGGCGGGCGGGGTGAAGATGCGGCTGAGGCGCATCTACGGCGAGAGCGTCGAGAAGGGCGCCGTCGCCGACGGGCCGGTGCTGCTGGAGGCCGACATGGGCTACCAGATCGACAATATGGAAGGGCTCGACGTCTGGACCCGCGACGATGGCGCGCAGATGGTGTCGCTGATGTCGGACGACAACCACTCGATCCTGCAGCGCAACCTCTATCTGGAATTCATCCTGCACCAGGATTGAGGGGCCGGCCTAGGGCTTGGCCGCAATCCAGATGACGTGGCGGGCGCCGCGCTTGCCATGGGCACGCGCCTTGACCTCCTCGACGGTGAAGCCCGCCTGTTTCAGGCGCCGCGTGAAGCCGCTGTCCGGCCCTTGCGACCACACCGCCAGCACGCCGCCCGACTTCAACGCCGCACGTGCATGGCCGAGGCCGGCCGCGCGGTAGAGGGCGTCATTGTCCTTGTAGACGATGCCTTCAGGGCCATTGTCGACATCGAGCAGGATGGCGTCCCAGGCCGACATCCCGGCGCCGATGACGCGCCCGACATCGCTTTCCAGGATGGTGACGCGGGGGTCGTCGAGACAGCCGTCGAAAATCCCGGCCATCGGGCCGCGCGCCCAGGCGACGACGGCCGGCACCAGTTCGGCGACGGTGATGCTTGCGTCCGGGCCAAGCTCGGCAAGGGCGGCGCGCAGCGTGAAGCCCATACCAAGGCCGCCGATCAGGATTTTCGGCTGCTTGTGACCGGCGATCCTTTCGCAGGCGAGTTTTGCAAGCGCCTGCTCGGAGCCGCTGAGGCGGCTGTTCATCAGCTCATTGCTGCCGAGCATGATAGAGAACTCGGAGCCGCGCTGCTTCAAACGAAGTTCTTGTTCGCCATCAGGCGTCTTTGCCGAGTCGAGTTGGACCCAGGGTATCATGCTCTACCTTTGAGCATGATCTTGTCCGAAGACCGGTTCCCACTTTTCGGGATCATGCATTAGGTGGCCAGCGCCGGCTGGCTCCAGCGGGCGGCGAGCAACCGGTAGGGGATCAGCGCCACTACGGCGATGATCAGCTTCACCGAGAGGTCGCCGAGCGCCCAGGACACCCAGCGCATGGTCTCGGCCGGCAGCACACCCAGCAGCGGCGCCGCCTCCAGTGCGAAGGCATCGTTCGGGCCGGCGAAGGCGAAAGCGGCGGAGAAGGCGACGCCGAAGAAGATGATGGTGTCGAACACGGAGCCGACCAGCGTGCCGACGATCGGCGCGCGCCACCAGCTCTGCCGGCGCAGCCGGTTGAATACGGTGACGTCGAGCAGCTGCGCGGTGAGGAAGGCGGCGCCCGAGGCAGCGGCGATGCGCACCAGCCGGTCGGCGGCGGTCTCGAACTCGATCAGGCCGTGTCGGAACAGGAAGGGCGGGACGAGGATCGAGCAGATCACGGCCGTCATGAAGCCGACGAAGACGATCCTGCGCGCCACCGTCGGGCCATAGCGGCGGTTGGCGAGGTCGGTGACCAGGAAAGAGAAGGGGTAGGTGAAGGCGCCCCAGGTCAAGATGTCAGCCAGTGACAGGCCGCTGATCTCACCCTGCATCGGGAACTGCACAAGGATGTTGGAGGCCACGACGACGAGCGCCATGGCGGCCACGAAGGGCAGGTAACGCGAGAAGGAATTCATTTTTTTATCCTGGGTAATGGAACCAGCGGGAGCGCCGCCCTGGCGTGGACGACGCTATCGTCTTGCTTCGAATATGAAATCGGACCGGAAATCGCTTCGTGCTCCCGGTCCGGCTAGCGGCGGTGATCCGCCGAAAGGCGTCAGGCTGCCGGCTGCTCGGCGAGCTTCTTGGCGATCTGCTTCTTCAACAGACGGGCGCGCTGCGACAGCTCCTTGGCGTCGGCCTTGGCCAGGAAGGCGTCAAGGCCGCCGCGGTGCTCGACCGAACGCAGCGCGTTGGCCGAAATGCGCAGGCGCACATTCTGGTTCAACACTTCGGAGATCAGCGTCACATTGACCAGGTTCGGCAGGAAGCGGCGCTTGGTCTTGTTGTTGGCGTGGCTCACATTGTTGCCGGTCTGGACTGCCTTGGCAGTGAGCTCGCAGGTGCGGGACATGATACTAACCTTCAGTTCTCGGTCGGCCAAACCATTCGACCCGCGCCAGGCGGCGCGCGGTCTCGGTCAGGCGGCCTTATGGAAAAAGTTGGCGTTCCATAGTGGCATTTCACCGGCGCGTCAAGCTCCGGCCAGCCGGCATCGTCAGGCCATATTCCATATAAAGGCCGGATTTCTCCCTATAAGCCAGCGACATAGGGACATGCCAGCCTGGAATTGCCCGTTTCCCGGCTGAAAATCGAGGACTGCCATGCTTCGCCCCCCTGTGCTTCGTTTGCCATATGCGTTCGCTGGATTGCTCGCCGTGGCCCTGCCGACGGCAAGTTTCGCCGCCGCGGCGCCACAATCCTTCAAGGGTGAATACACGGTGTCGTTCCTCGGCCTTTCGGTGGCCAGGGCGACGTTCTCGAGCCGCTATGACGGCGATAATTACGCGATCAACGGCACCGTCTCAGCGGCAGGCCTCGCCAAGCTGTTCGACGACACAAAGGGCACGGTTTCGTCCAAAGGCACGATTTCAGGCAAGCAGATGCGGCCTGCGGCGTTCCGGGCCGACTACACGTCGGGCAAGAAGGCCTCGGTGGTCGACATCCGCTTCGCCAATGGCGCGGTAACCTCGACCGAGGTCATACCGGCGCCGAAGAAGCGCGATCCCAAGAGCTGGGTGCCGCTTGGCGCGGGCGACCTGAAGTCGGTTCTCGATCCGATGGCGGCGACCGTCATCCACGCCGACAGCCTCGATCAGGTCTGCGGGCGCACGGTCAAGTTCTACGACGGCGAGATGCGCGCCAACCTGACGCTGACCTATGCCTCGAAAGGGTCGATCTCGGTGCGGGGCTACAAGGGCGACACGGTGACCTGCCGGATGGGGTTCGAGCCGGTGGCGGGGTACCGCAAGGGCCGCAAGGCGCTGAATTTCCTCAAGGACCGGAGCCGCATGATGGTGACGTTTGCACCGCTCGGCCAAACCGGCGTATATGCGCCGATCCGCGCAACGGTCGGGACCCAGATCGGCCCGCTGACCATCAGCGCCGGACGGTTCGAAGCCATAAACTAGGCGCGTTTGCGCGCCGCCGGAGACAGGCATGGGGCGCGCAACACTGATCGGCTTCTCGGCGGTCGCCATGTGGTCGCTGCTGGCGCTGTTGACCGACGCGTCCGGCCAGGTGCCGCCATTCCTGCTGTCGGCCATCACCTTCGCCATCGGCACGTGCGTCGGGCTCGCCGCGCGGCTGGTGATGCCGGCCGCTGACCGGAGCAAAAAGATCCCGCCGCAAGTCTGGGTGATCGGCATTGCCGGCCTATTCGGCTACCATTTCTTCTACTTCACCGCGCTGCGCAACGCGCCGGCGGTGGAGGCGAGCCTGATCGCCTATCTGTGGCCACTGCTGATCGTGCTGGGCTCGGCGCTGATGCCGGGCGAGCGGCTAGCCTGGAACCACGTCGTCGGCGCGCTGCTCGGCCTCGCGGGAACGGTACTCATCGTCACCAAGGGCGGCGGGCTCGCCTTCGACGCGCGCTATGCCTTCGGCTATGCGATGGCCGGCGTCTGCGCCCTCCTGTGGTCGTCCTATTCGCTGTTGTCGCGGCGTTTCCCGTCGGTGCCGACCTCGATCGTCACCTGGTTTTGCGCCGCGACGTCGGCGCTTTCGCTGGCCTGCCACTTCCTGCTCGAGCAGACGGTGCTTCCCGTCGGCATCGGCCAGTGGCTGGCCGTGTTCGGCCTTGGCCTGATGCCGGTGGGGGCCGCCTTCTACGCCTGGGACATCGGCGTCAAGCGCGGCAACATCCAGGTGCTGGGCGCGGCGAGCTACGCCGCGCCGTTGCTGTCGACGCTGGTGCTGATCATTGCCGGCGTCGCCGAGCCGTCGCTGCGCATCCTCGCCGCCTGCGTGCTCATCACCGGCGGCGCGGCACTTGCCGCGAAGTCGCTGTTGCTGCGCAAAGCGGCCACGGGTGAGGCAAACGCATGATGCCGTTTCCCGGCGGCATCGACGCCAACGCCAATGCGACGCTGGTGTTCTCGCTGGTGGCGGCGGTGATCTACGCTTTCACGCTCAACATGCCGCCGAGCCTCGCCCGCTCGGCGGCAAAGACGCTTGCCGTCGCCGTGCTGGCGGTGCTCGCCCTCATGCAGGGCGGCCCATTTCTGTTGGCTGCCGCGCTCGCGCTCAGCGCCGTCGGCGATGCCTTCCTGTCACGCGATGGCGAGAGGGCCTTCCTTGGCGGGCTGGCCAGTTTTCTTACGGCGCATATCCTCTACGTTCCGCTGTTCCTGCAAAGCGGCGGCGGGCTGGATGTGCTTGGCTCCGAATCCTGGCGCGGCGCGATCGCGCTCGCCATGGCGGCATTCGCGATCGTCATGCTGGCGGCACTCTGGCGCCGTGTCGGCCCCGCCTTGCGCCTGCCGATCGCCGTCTATGTCGCGGCGATCCTCGCCATGGGGATTTCGGCGCTCACCACCAGCAATACGCTGGTGATCGGCGGCGCCATCCTGTTCATGGCGTCGGATGGGTTGCTCGCCGCCGAAAAATTCCTGCTCGCCGCCATCTCCCCGCACCGCGCCTGGATGCGTTACGCGGTCTGGGCGCTCTACTACGCCGCGCAGGCGGCGATCAGCTTGGGTTTTCTACTCGGCTAAGGCTGTTTCGGCTGCCAGCCCGGCTCGGCCATCTCGAAGGCGGCGAAGTCGAAGCCCGGCGCCACGGTGCAGCCGACCAGCGACCATTCGCCGAGGCTGCGCGCCGACTGCCACCAGCCGGCCGGCACCACGATCTGCGGCCGCTCGCCGGCGGCAAGGGCGATGCCCAGCACCTGCTCGATCACGCCGCCGCCTTCCTCATGCATCGACAGCGCCAGCGGCGCGCCGGCATGGAAGTGCCAGACCTCGGCCGCGTCCCTCACCCGGTGCCAGGCCGACAGTTGGCCCTCTTCCAGAAGGAAGTAGATGGCGGTCGAATGGCCGCGCGCGCCTCCGGCACCATCGCGAAAGGTCTCGGCATACCAGCCACCCTCCGGGTGCGGCTGCAAGCCGAGCGTGGCGATGATTTCGGCGGCACTGGTCATCGGCCGGAAGCTAGCACGAGGCTCAGAAATTGTCCTTGCGCTTGCGGATCTCGGCGAACACCTCGGCGTCGGCGGCCGTCTCCATGCCGAGATGCTTGCGGATCGCCGGGTCGTGCCAGCGCAGGAACGGATTGGTCGACAATTCCTCGCCGATCGTCGTCGGCAGCGTCGGCTTGTCGTCGGCGCGCAGTGCCTCGATCCGGGCGGCGCGTTCCTTCAGGGCCGAATTGGTCGGGTCGACGGTCAGCGCGAAGCGGGCGTTGGACAGCGTGTATTCATGGCCGCAATAGACGACCGTGTCGGCCGGCAGCGCCGCCAGCTTCTTCAGCGAAGCGTACATCACCGGCGGCTTGCACTCGAACAGCCGGCCGCAGCCCAGCGCAAACAGCGTGTCGGCGGTGAAGGCGACTTTCGAGGCCGGCAGATGGTAGGAGACATGGCCGGCGGTGTGGCCTGGCGTGGCGATGACGTCGATCCGTTCCTCGCCGAGGTGGACGACGGAGCCTTCGCCGACCGTCTCGTCGATGCCGGGGATTTTCTCCTTTTCCGCTTCCGGCCCGATGATGCGCAGCTTGAAGCGTTCCTTCAGCGCCAGATTGGCCTCGACATGGTCGACATGGTGGTGAGTGGTCAGGATCAGCGTCGGCGTCCAGCCGGTGCGCTGGATGGCGGCCAGAATCGGCGCCTCCTCGGGTGCGTCGATGATGGCGGTCTGGCCGCTCGTGGGGTCACGCACCAGCACGCCGAAATTGTCGCTGCGGCACATGAACTGTTCGATTTCGACCGGCATCGCGTCTCTCCACCAAAGCGCCGTGCGTCCAATTCGACGCACAAAGGACGCTCTAAGCTGTTTATCTGCTGCATCGCGCTTTCCGAAATCGAAACCGATTTCGGGCCGATGCAGTTGTCGCCGCAGACATAGGGCGCTTGGGCGCCGATGTCATCCGCCTTTGTTGAACTTGCAATGCTTCGAAGCTACCGTCCCGGCCATGCATTCCGATATCGTCGACCTCCGTTCCTTCTATTCGACCACGCTGGGGCGCCTGGCCGAGCGCTCGATCACCATGGCGCTGTCGTCGATCTGGGCGGCCGTGCCAAACGAGCGGCTGGTCGGGCTCGGCTACACCTTGCCGTGGCTGGAGCGGTTCGGCGCCGACGCCGAGCGCGTCTTTGCCTTCATGCCGGCGACGCAGGGGGCCGTGGTCTGGCCGACGACGGGGCCGACGGCGACCGCGCTGGTCTTCGACGAGGAATTGCCGCTGGTCGATTCCTGCATCGACCGCGTGCTGCTGGTGCACTCGCTCGAACATGTCGAAAACCCGCGCGAGACGCTGAACGAGATCTGGCGGGTGCTATCGCCTGCCGGTCGCGTCGTCATCGTCGTGCCCAACCGGCGCGGCGTCT
>NZ_RZSG01000119.1:0-3117 GCF_003997725.1 Mesorhizobium sp. M4A.F.Ca.ET.050.02.1.1 | reverse complement strand
GTTCGGCAATGGCCGGCCGTTCTCGCGCGGCCAGCTCACGGAATTGCTGCGCGAGGCGAACTTCACGCCGGCGGCGTGGTCGGACGCGCTGTTCTTCCCGCCGTCGCCGCGGCGTTTCATGATGCGGTTCCACAATGTGCTGGAGCGCGCCGGCCGGCGCTTCTGGCCGATCTTTTCCGGCGTCATCGTGGTCGAGGCGCAAAAGCGGCTCTACCAGGGCGTGCCGGTCGTGCAGCGCGCCTCGCGCCGTGTCTTCGTGCCTGTGCTGACGCCGCAAGGCGCCACCAGGCTCGGGCGGCTGGCCGCGAACAAGGTGCAAGCCCGGGTGACGCGTTCGTGATCGCGGCAGCGCCTTGCCTCATCCTATCTGTCGGGGGCGGGTTCGCGGCCTGAAGGACATGCCGGTCGCGCTCGCGCCGGTTTCAGTACCTTTTCCGAAAGCAGGGACATCTGACATGGCTGATCAAGCGGATGACAAGGCCGGTCCGGCGCCCGCCGCCGTGTCTGTCGAAGCCAGCAGCCTCGGCGACCAGTTGGCGACGATCCGGCAGGCGCTGAAATCCTCGCCGGTGCGCAGGCAGTTCGTCTGGGCCTGTCTCGGCATCGTCGCCGTCATCGTCGCGACTGCGATCGGCCAAGTGCTGCTCAACCGTTGGAACCAGCCCTTCTACGATGCGCTGGCGCGGCGTGACCTGCCGGGTTTCCTGCACCAACTCATGGTCTTCGCTGCCATCGCCGGCGGGCTTCTGGTGCTCAATGTCGGCCAGACCTGGCTCAATCAGACCATCCGCCTGAAGCTGCGCGAGGCGCTGACGCTCGACCTGATCGAGGAGTGGATGCGGCCGGCGCGCGCCTTCCGGCTGGCGCATGCCGGCGCCATCGGCGTCAATCCGGACCAGCGCATGCAGCAGGACGCCGGCCATCTCTCCGACCTGTCGACCGATCTCGGCGTCGGCCTCCTGCAGGCCTTCATCCTGCTGGCGTCCTTCATCGGTGTGCTGTGGACACTGTCGTCGGGCTTCGTCTTCCACATCGGCGGTTATTCGCTGGCGATCCCTGGCTACATGGTGTGGGCGGCGATCCTCTATGCCGGCATCGCCTCATGGCTGAGCTGGCTGGTCGGACGGCCGCTGATCCGCTTCAACAGCGACCGCTACACGCGCGAGGCCGAACTCAGGTCCTCAATGGTCCGCGTCAACGAGAACATCGATGCCATCGCGCTTGCGCATGGCGAGGCCGACGCCAGGCGGCAACTCGAGCTCGACCTCGGCACGGTGCTCGGCGCCATGCGGCGCATCTACAGCGCCCAGATCAATCTCTCCTGGGTCACCGACACCTATGGCTGGATCACCGTGGTGGCGCCGATCCTGGTTGCCGCGCCGGTCTATTTCGCCGGCGACATCAGCTTCGGCGGCCTGATGATGGCGGTCGGCGCCTTCAACCAGGTCCATTCCTCGCTGCGCTGGTTCATCAACAACATAGGCGGCATCGCCGATTGGCGAGCGACGCTGATGCGCGTCGCCGATTTCCGCATCGCGCTCGGCGAAACCGATGTCTTCCACGACACCGAAAAGCGCATCATTTTTGCCGAAAACCCCGGCGGGACGCTGACCTTCGAGAAGCTTGAGGTCGCCTCGCCTGACGGCTGCACGAAGCTTGCCGAGCCGCATGTCGAGATTCGCCCCGGCGAGCGCGTCATGATCACCGGCGACCCGCGCGCCGGCAAGACGCTGTTCTTCCGCGCCATTGCCGGGCTGTGGCCGTGGGGCAGCGGCCGCATCGGCATGCCGACCGGAGCGGCGCCGATCTTCGTTCCGCGCACCCCCTATTCCCGCTCGGCACGCTGCGTGAGGTGCTGAACCACACCGACGACATCACGGTCGAGGATGCCGAGATCGCGGCGGTGCTGACGGAAGTCGGCCTCGAACGGCTTGCCTCCTCGCTCGACCGTTCGGCGCGCTGGGAGCACGAACTGGCCGATGACGAGCAGCGCCTGCTTGCCGTCGCCAGGCTCGCGCTCAGGCGGCCAAAATGGGTGATCATCGACGAGGCGATGGACACGTTCGACGGCGCGACGCTGCGACGCGTGCTGGCGATGCTGGAGAAGCGCCTGCCGGATGCCGCCATCCTCAACATCGGCCGCGGCCAGCACAACAACCAGTTCTTTCCGCGCTCGCTGACGATCGTGAAGGATACAGCCGGGTCGGCGCTGAAGCCCGCGCGGGTCAGGGCCGGCGCGATCGAGCCGCCGCCGCACGCTGCGCGCAAGAAGAAGTGAGCGATAGAGCGGCGGTCTATCTCTTTGTTTTCGCGCAATTCCGGACGGAAGGCTACGGCGAAGTCGCCGAGCCTGACCGTTTCACGCTTTTGCTGGAATTGCTCCAGCTTTATTTCGCCGTGATCGGCGCGGAAGATGATGCGCGTCAAACCGGACGCACGCGACCATGTTCGACGTGCTCAGCCTGCTTGCCTGTCTCGGCTGCGCTCAGGCAACGCCCTTGCCGATGCCAGCCGCGCAAGCCGCTGTGGATGTCGAACTGGTGCTTGCGGTCGACATCTCGACGTCGATGGACGAGCGCGAGTTCGCGCTGCAGCGCGCCGGCTATGTCGAGGCGCTCAGGCATCCGGACTTCATCAAGGCGGTGCGAGCTGGCACCAACGGCCGCATCGCGATCGCCTATTTCGAGTGGGCGGGCACCATCCGCGACGACGCGGTGCTTGCCTGGCAGATCATTGATGGCAGCGACAGCGCCGATGCCTTCGCTGACGGGATCGCGGCGCGGCCCTTCCGCAGCTTCCGTGGCACTTCAATCTCCGGCGCGCTCGCCTTCGGCACCGGGCTCTTCGGGCAAAGCGCCTTCAAGACGCAGCGGCGCGTCATCGACATTTCCGGCGACGGCCCCAACAAC
The DNA here is from genome assembly GCF_003997725.1 of Mesorhizobium sp. M4A.F.Ca.ET.050.02.1.1. NCBI lineage: Bacteria > Pseudomonadati > Pseudomonadota > Alphaproteobacteria > Hyphomicrobiales > Phyllobacteriaceae > Mesorhizobium > Mesorhizobium sp. M4A.F.Ca.ET.050.02.1.1. The sequence goes on along the minus strand of NZ_RZSG01000119.1, from coordinate 208 downwards.
ACCGGTCCGCCAGTCACCACGGAGCGCGACGCGGCTTTGGCCAAGGGCATCATCGTCAACGGCCTGCCGATCCTGATCAGCCCATCGCCAACCTTCAGCCATCTCGACCGCTACTATGCCGAATGCGTCACCGGCGGGCCGGGCTCCTTCGTGCTGCCGATCTACGCGGCTTCCGAGTTCTCGACCGCCATCCGGCGCAAGCTGATCC
>NZ_RZSG01001199.1:0-1192 GCF_003997725.1 Mesorhizobium sp. M4A.F.Ca.ET.050.02.1.1 | reverse complement strand
CTACGCCACCGGTGGCGGCTGGCCCTCGAAGGTTGGCAGCGAGGTGTCGATGCAGGCCCAGGCCGGCGCCTTGGCCGTCCATATCGTCGCACCGGGCCTGATCATGTTCGGATCGTCGAGCGTGCCCGCGCGCACAAAAATGAGATGCGGGCGCGTCTCCGCCTCGCTGAAGAGATGCACCCCGCAGGCTGGGCAAAAGCGCCGGTGCATCCTGTTGCCGCTATCGGCCACGCTCTCATAGTCGCGCGTCTCGCCGGCGATCTTGATCCGCGCGGTCAGGAAGCAGACGCTCACCGCCGCGTTGCCGGCCGCGATATACTGGCAGAAGCGGCACCAGCACAGGCGCGTGGTGATCGGCTCCGCGCTGCTTTCGTAGCGGACTGCGCCGCACAGGCATCCTCCGGTGATCATGCTCGGATCCTCGCCAGCTCCGTCAACCGCTGCCGCGTTGTTCCGGGATCATCATGGCGCGGAGCGACATGTCTGGCCAGTCGGAAAACTTGGCATCTGTTCGTTCATCCTCGCTTCAGGCCGACTTTGCCAAGGTGTCGGCAAGATCAACGCGCCCGTCAGAAGGACGGGCCGAAGGAGAATGACATGCTGACCCGACGTACATTTGCCGTTGCCATGATTGCGGCACTTGCCATGCCGAGCCTTGCATTTGCCCAGGCCACCACGCCTTCCGCCGCGACGATCGAGCGCCAGCTCGAGGCAGCGCCCAGGGTGAAGCTGCGCCCCAATCAGCGCGTCACCATCCGCGAATTCAAGCGCCGGCCGGACCTCAGGCGCATGGCGCGCTCGATCGACATCCAGTCGATCAACTTCGCCTTCGGCTCGGCTGCGATCTCGGAGCCGCAATACGGCAAGATCGAAAACATCGCCGATGCGCTACACCGCATCCTGCGGCGCAATCGCGGCGCCCGCATCCTGATCGAGGGCCATACCGATGCGGTCGGGTCCTTCCAGTCGAACCAGATCCTCTCGGAGCAGCGCGCCGCCTCGCTGAAGCGGACGCTGGTGCGCGAGTTCGGCGTGCCCGGCCATGCGCTCGAAACCGTCGGCTATGGCGAGGAGTTCCTGCTGGTGCCGACACAGCAGGAGAACTGGCGCAACCGCAGGGTGACCTTGCGCCGCCTCGACGACTTCATCCGATAGCGCCCGCGTCAGGCCTTCGCCTGGATCGCCGTTCAAA
>NZ_RZSG01001198.1:0-1193 GCF_003997725.1 Mesorhizobium sp. M4A.F.Ca.ET.050.02.1.1 | reverse complement strand
AGTCCAAGAGCTGAAGCGCCTGCGCTGAAACGGATCCGGTCGAACAAAGAAATAGGGCGGTCCAGCATTTCATGAAACGCTGAACCGCCCGAAGCAATTCCAGGAAGGTGCGTAGTGGTTGCCTGGAACTGCGTAGAACAATATTTCGAGCGGGTCGGCAATTCAAAAAGCCGAACCGCCCCGGCAATCAGGTCTGGCCGCCGCCGGCGGATCAGACAAGAAGAGGCCCGCTGAGAGAGCCCTCAACCCAACTCAGCGAGCCCGCGCCCCGACACATTACTCACTGGGACGACTGTCAGCCTTGCGGGCTGGCGTTGTTTGCCGGTGTTCGTGCCGCGCGGCGCGCGTCTGGCGCGCGACGTGGCCGTGACAGCCGGGACAGGAATTGCCGGCGCCGGCGTTGCCGAACCCAGCCCGAAGAAGGGTGCGGCCGTCCTGACGATGGTGTCGATGTCGGAGAGCTCCGCCGCGAAGCCCAACTGCTCGCGCGCCAGGCTCGGATCGGCATAGAGCTCGGCCGGGTCGCCAGGACGCCGTGCCCGATGGACGACTGGAACTGGTCGCGCCGTCATGCGGCCGACCGCGTCCAGGATCTCATTGATGGATACGCCTCGGCCGGTGCCGAGATTGACCGAAAGGTTGTCGCCGCCGGCTTCCAGATGCATCAGGGCCTTGAGGTGCGCGCGGGCAAGGTCGCTGACATGGATGTAGTCGCGCACGCAGGTGCCGTCGGCCGTGTCGTAGTCGGTGCCGAAAACCTCGATCGCGTCGATCATACCGGACGCCGCCATCAATACTCTGGGTATGAGGTGCGTTTCAGGCGTATGCCATTCGCCAAGCTCGCCCTCGGGATCGGCGCCACACGCGTTGAAGTAGCGCAGGATCGCGTATTTCATGCCATAGGCCGCGGCATAATCCTTGATGATCTGCTCGCCCATCAGCTTGGTGCGTCCATAGGGGCTGATCGGGTTCTGCGGCGAGGTCTCGCGCACCGGCAGGGTCTCGGGCACGCCGTAGGTCGCGCAGCTCGAGGAAAAGATGATGTTGTCGATGCCATGCGTCCGCGCCACATCGAGCACGCAGATCGTTCCCGCCACGTTGGTCGAATAATAGTCGGCCGGCTCGCCGACCGACTCGCCGACATAGGCGAGTGCTGCGAAGTGGATGATCGCCTGTGGCCGACGGGTGGTGAT
>NZ_RZSG01001197.1:0-1194 GCF_003997725.1 Mesorhizobium sp. M4A.F.Ca.ET.050.02.1.1 | reverse complement strand
AAACCTCGCCCGGCTGCACATGGAAATGACCAACTACCCGCTCGGCGTCATGCATCACTATGAGATCTCGGCCGACAGCGCGCAGAGCTTCCTGAAGCAGGTGACGAAGGCCGAGATCGAGAAGGTCAAGGGCATCGAAGGCGTTTCCAAGAACCGCCGCTCGCTGCTCCCCTATGGCGCCATCGTGCTGCAGGAGATCATGTCGGCGATGCAGCCGTCGAAGATCGTCGTTTCGGCGCTCGGCGTGCGCGAGGGCTTTCTCTACTCGCTGCTCGACGAGGCCGAGCAGAAGGCCGATCCGCTGATCTCGGCCGCCGAGGAACTCGCGCTATTGCGCTCGCGCTCGGTCCACCATGCGCATGAGCTGGTCGACTGGACCGGCAAGGCCTTTGCCGCTTTCGGCATCGACGAGACAGAGGACGAGGCGCGTTACCGCCAGGCCGCCTGCCTGCTCGCCGATATTGGTTGGCGCGCGCATCCCGAATACCGCGGCAGGCAGTCTCTCAACATCATCGCGCACGCCTCTTTCATCGGCGTCGACCATCCCGGCCGCGCCTATCTGGCGCTGGCCGGCGCCTACCGCCATGACGGCATCTTCAACGAGGGCATCGCGCCCGAGATCAAGGCGCTGGCGCCGCCGCGCATCCTCGAGCGCGCCCGCGTTCTCGCCGCAATGATGCGCGTCGTCTACCTGATGACGGCGGCGATGCCGGGCGTGATGCCCAGGCTGAAATGGGAAAACCGCGGCAACGGCATGCTGGCGCTGGTGCTGCCGGCCTCACTTGCCGACCTCTATGGCGAGCGCCCGGCCGGCAGGCTGGCGCAACTGGCCCGGATCACCAACCGCCGGCTGGTGCTGGCGGTCGAGAATGGGCCGAGCGTTTCGGTCAAATAGGGCGTCAGGTGATGTCGGCGCCAACGCCGAAGCTACGCCCGTCGATCGACCAGGCGCCGGCGCCGGCCATTGCCAGCGCCAGGAAGCCGCCTGCGATCGCGATGTCCTTCATCAGCATCTGCTGGTGCAGGAAGGCGAGCATGGCGTCGTCGCCACCCTGACCATAGTGGCCGATGAGGCCTGCTGCCACGCAGAAGGCGGCGAGCAGCAGGCCGACGATTCGCGTCTGGAAGCCGACGAGGACGAGCAATCCGGCGATCAGCTCGAACAGGCCGGTGCCCCAGGCGGCGAGCGCCGGC
>NZ_RZSG01001196.1:0-1196 GCF_003997725.1 Mesorhizobium sp. M4A.F.Ca.ET.050.02.1.1 | reverse complement strand
ACATAGGCGACCGGCACCTCGCCCCATTTGTCATCGGACTTCGCAACGACGCCGCAGGAGGCGACGGCGGCATGTTTGTAGAGCGCGTCCTCGACCTCGATCGAGGAGATGTTCTCGCCGCCGGAAATGATGATGTCCTTGGAGCGATCCTTGAGCTGGATGTAGCCGTCCGGATGCATGACGCCGAGATCGCCTGAGTGGAACCAGCCGCCGGCGAAGGCCTCGTCAGTCGCCTTCATGTTCTTCAGATAGCCCTTCATGACGATGTTGCCGCGGAACATGACCTCGCCGATGGTCTCGCCGTCGGCCGGGGTTTCCGTCATCGTCTGGGGATCCATCACCGTCAGGCCTTCGAGCGAAGCATAGCGCACGCCCTGGCGCGCCTTCTTCGCCGTGCGCGGTCCCTTCTCCAGCTCGTCCCACTCATTGTGCCATTCGTTGACGACAGCCGGCCCGTAGGTCTCGGTCAGGCCGTAGAGATGGGTGACGGCGAAGCCGGCATCGGCCATGCCTGACAGCACGGCCTCCGGCGGCGGCGCGGCCGCCGTGTTGAAGGTGACGGTTTGCGGAAACTGCCGCTTGTCCTCCTCCCTGGCGTTGATCAGCACCGACATCACGATCGGCGCGCCGCACAGATGGGTGACGCCGTGATCGGCAATGGCGTCGTAGATCGGCTTCGGCCGCACCCAGCGCAGGCAGACATGGGTGCCGGCCTGAACGGCCAGCGTCCACGGGAAACACCAGCCGTTGCAGTGGAACATCGGCAGCGTCCACAGATAGACCGCGTGCTTGGCCATGCCGGCATGGATGGTGTTGGTGTAGGCCATCAGCGCTGCGCCGCGATGGTGGTAGACGACGCCTTTGGGATTGCCCGTGGTGCCCGATGTGTAGTTGAGCGAGATGGCGTCCCACTCGTCATCCGGCATCGACCAGGCGAAAGCCTCATCGCCGCCCGCGACGAACTCCTCATAGTCGAGCGTGCCGATCCGCTCGCCCTTCGGATAGGGCGCGTCGGCGGCGTAATCGGGATCGTCATAATCGATGACCAATGGCTTGGCCTTGGCCAATGCCAACGCCTGGCTGACCACGCCGGAGAATTCGCGATCGACGATCAGGACCTTGGTCTCGGCGTGGTCGAGTTGGAATGCAATGACGGCGGCGTCGAGCCTCGTGTTCAGCGAATGCAGCACCGCCCT
>NZ_RZSG01001195.1:0-1198 GCF_003997725.1 Mesorhizobium sp. M4A.F.Ca.ET.050.02.1.1 | reverse complement strand
GTATCGCTGGAACCCGTTGCCGATGCCGAGCGAGCCGACCGATTTCCTTGAGGGCATGCGCACCGTCACCACGGCCGGCGACGTGCTGGGGCAGTCGGGCATGGCGGCGCATGTCTATGTCGCCAACCGCTCGATGACCGACGATCATTTCTTCAACGCCGACGCCGAGATGCTTGTCGTGCCGCAGGTCGGCGCCTTGCGCTTCGTCACCGAGATGGGCGTCATCGAGCTCAGGCCCGGCGAGATCGCCGTGCTGCCGCGCGGCCTCGTCTTCAAGGTCGAGCTCGCCGATGCCGAGGTGCGCGGCTATGTCTGCGAGAACTACGGCGCCAAGCTGACCATGCCCGACCGCGGGCCGATCGGCGCCAATTGCCTCGCCAATCCGCGCGACTTCAAGACGCCCTGCGCCTGGTTCGAGGAGAAGGAGACGCAGTGCCGGCTGATCGTCAAATGGTGCGGCTCCTTCCATGTCACAGAGATCGGCCATTCGCCGCTCGACGTCGTCGCATGGCACGGCAACTACGCACCCTACAAATATGATCTGGCGACGTTTTCGCCGGTCGGCGCCATCCTGTTCGACCACCCGGATCCGTCGATCTTCACCGTGCTGACGGCGCCGAGCGGCGAGGAAGGCACCGCCAACATCGACTTCGTCATCTTCCCGCCGCGCTGGCTGGTGGCCGAGGATACGTTCCGCCCGCCCTGGTACCATCGCAACATCATGAGCGAGTTCATGGGCCTGATCCACGGCCAGTACGACGCCAAGGAGGAGGGCTTCGTCCCCGGCGGCATCAGCCTGCACAATTTGATGCTGGCCCACGGGCCTGACGCGACTGGCTTCGAAAAGGCCTCGCGCACGGAACTGAAACCGGTCAAGCTCGACAACACCATGGCCTTCATGTTCGAGACCCGATTCCCGCAGATGCTGACCCGCTACGCCGCCGAGGTCGAAACCAGGCAGGACAATTACATCGACTGCTGGGCCGGGCTGAAAAAACGATTCAACGGCACGCCCGAGGGCGACTGGTCTTGAATTTGGACCGCCTCGTTCTTCTCGGCGCCAAGGGGGGGCCGGCGATCCGGCCGGGTGGGCCGTGGCCAAGTTCCTCGCTGCTCGAGATCGGCGGCCGCGCAATCGTCGTCGATTGCGGGCTGGGCGTCACCCGCGCGCTGACCGATGCCGGGCTCAGCCTGAAGA
>NZ_RZSG01001194.1:0-1213 GCF_003997725.1 Mesorhizobium sp. M4A.F.Ca.ET.050.02.1.1 | reverse complement strand
ACGGTCGGGTATGTAGATTTCCGACGGCACCGAGAAATGCGCGAGGAATCGCTTGAGCAGCGCCGACGAGGCCGCGCCGTCGACATCGTAGTCGCCGAAGATCGCCACCTTCTCCTTGGCGATGATCGCCTCCGCGATGCGGGAGGCGGCCTTGTCCATATCGGTGAGCGAGGCCGGGTTCGGCAGCAGGTCGCGGATCGTCGGGTCGAGGAAGCGCTCTGTCTGCTCCGCGCTGACGCCGCGCCCGGCCAACACCCTTGCCACGATGTCCGGGACGCCATGGCCCTGCGCGATGGCGAGCGCCGTCATGTCCTGCCGTTCAGTCAGCCGATGCTCCCACGAGACACCGGTCGCCGATTGCCTGACATCCAGGAAAAGCCGTCTTTCGCCCGTCATGCGACGCGCCGTCCGCATATTTTCATAGTGCCGATACTAATATGCGACGGCCAATCGGGACGGAATCAAAACTTTTCCAGATCCTGGTGACGCGCTTTGATCTCGCGCACCGTCCGCGACGACGAGCGCAGCACGATCGTGTGCGTGGTGATGTAGGTGCGGCCGAACTTGACGCCGTCGAGCATGTTGCCGTCGGTGACGCCGGTCGCCGCGAACAGCACGTCGCCGCGCGCCATGTCCTTCGCCTGGTAGACCCGCTTCGGGTCGGCAATGCCCATCTTGGCCGCGCGCGCCACCTTCTCCGGCGTATCGAGGATCAGCCGCCCCTGCATCTGGCCACCGGTGCAGCGCAACGCCGCCGCCGCCAACACGCCTTCCGGAGCGCCGCCGGTGCCGAGATAGATGTCGATGCCGGTCTCGTCGGGGTCCGTGGTGTGGATGACGCCGGCGACATCGCCGTCGCCGATCAGCCTTATCGCCGCGCCGGTCGCGCGCACCGCGTCGATCAATTTGGCGTGGCGTGGGCGGTCGAGGATGCAAGCGGTGATGTCGGACACCGCGACACCCTTGGCCTTGGCCAGGCTGGCGATGTTTTCGGCCGGCGTCGCGTCGATGTCGATGACGCCGTCGGCATAGCCCGGCCCGATGGCGATCTTGTCCATATAGACGTCGGGCGCGAATAGCAGGCTGCCCTTTTCCGCGATGGCGATGACGGCAAGCGCATTGGGCAGGTTCTTGGCGCAGATCGTCGTGCCTTCGAGCGGATCGAGCGCGATATCGACCGCCGGACCTATGCCGGTACCGACCTCCTCGCCGA
>NZ_RZSG01001193.1:0-1217 GCF_003997725.1 Mesorhizobium sp. M4A.F.Ca.ET.050.02.1.1 | reverse complement strand
GACTACGGGGCCGGCCAGAACTTCGAGCTCGCGGCCGAGCGAGAGTTGCAAAAAATCGGCGACGCCCGGCCCGGTCGGGGCGAAGGCGAAGGCGCTGGCGCCGCGCCATTCGGCGAATTTTTTCCCGTCCTCGCGATGCCGGATCCAGAACGCAGCCAGATCGCCGCCCAGTTCGGCCAGTTCGCGCTCGACCCAGGCGCGATGGTCGCCAAGGCGCGTGCCGTCAGCAGCGACAACAGCGTGAGGGTTGCGCCAGTAGGGATCGTCGATCGTCGCGACGGTGAAGGCAAAGCCTGGAAAGGTTTTGTTGAGGGCAGGGGCGAGCTCGGCGTCGGCCGACTGCGCCTCGAGAGACGCGAGCACGGTTTCGACGGAAGCGGGGTCGGGCAGGCGGACGGGTTTTTCTTCGCTCATGCAGGCGGCCTTTTTTGCTCATTCTTGCTCGCGAGCGACGTCGCCGGCGGGCCCTGGGGGCAATTCTGGCCGATTTACGCCTCCAAATCAATCACTATCGATAAGCAGTCATTATCGATAGTGATAGGATCCGGAAAAGGAATACCCCGTGTGTCGCTTTTACTTCCCAATTTCAATTGAAACGCTAAGGTGAAAATCCTGCTCTTCCGAACCGCTATTCGGCGGCCGAAAGCGGGGGAGGGGAGGGGGCTTTTCAGAGCCCCGACGCCTTGGTGAGATTGACACGAAACCGGTCGCGCCTGCGCTGGTACTTGCGTGTCATCTCGGCGGAGGTGTGGCCGAGCTGTTTCTGGACATAGCGTTCGTCGACCTCGGCCGAGGACGCCAGGCCGGCGCGAAGCGAATGGCCGGCAAACATCATTCCGCGTTCGCCCTCCGGCAGATCTCCACGCACGCCGGCGGCCAGCGCGGTCCGCTTGACGAGGCGGGCGACCTCCTGGTCGTTGAGCCGATCGGCACCAACGGACTTGCCTTGCCCGGTGACGCGCCGGAACAGCGGCCCGTGGGCGATGCGCGCGAGCTTGAGCCAGGTCTCCAGCGCGACCACGGGGCAGGTCGTGTCGGACGAGCCGCGCCCGACCTCGACCTCGCGCCAGCCGGTCTTGCCGCGCAGGCGCAACAGCATGCCCTTGTCGAGGATTTCGATCCAGCCGGAGGAATCCTCGGTCTGGTCGCGGCCGACGTCGAGGCCGACGACTTCGGAGCGGCGCAGGCCGCCGCCAAAGCCCAGCAGCAGCATGGCC
>NZ_RZSG01001192.1:0-1218 GCF_003997725.1 Mesorhizobium sp. M4A.F.Ca.ET.050.02.1.1 | reverse complement strand
GATCGGCGCCAACCCCGCCATGATCCACGGCGCGCAAGGCATTGCCTTCGCCGTCGCCTCCAACACCGCCAATTTCGTCATTTCGGAGATCATCCGCTTCGGCCGCGTGCGACGCGCCTTTATCGGCGTCTCCGCCGACACCACCAATTTGCCGCGCCGCGCCGCCCTTCTGTCGCAGGTCTCGAGCAGCACCGCCGTGCGCCTGCGCAGCGTCGAGAAGAACAGCCCGGCAGCAAGGGCCGGGCTGAAGGAAGGCGACATCATCGCCGCGATAGATGGCCGTCCGGTCACCGGCGTCGACGACCTCGTGCGCATGCTCGACGCCGAGCGCATCGGCCGCGAGACGCTTTGCACCGTGGTGCGGCGGACCGGCGTCAGCCAGGTCGCGGTGACGCCGGTGGCAAGGCCGAACTGAGCGACCTGCTCGCAACGCCCCGGTAATCACCGGGGCGTCCTCGATGCGCTATCTGATCTCTTGCCCCTGATTGCCCAGACGCATCTTCAGCAAGGCAACCAGACTTGCCTGCGCGCTGTCCTCGGCGTTGATCTCAGCCGTATGCGGCCGTTCGCGAAGCGCTACCCGCATGGCGTGGAATCCAAGTGCGCGATAGGCCTCCATCTGCTCTTCCGAGAAGAACTGATCGCTGGTCGATTCATGCGGGAAAAGCGGGTATCGGCGCTCGTAATCGAGGACATAGTCGGGCTCATCGCCGGTAACCGACGCCTTGACGTAGACAAGGATGCCTTCGACCGGATCATTCTCGTAGAGGATCTTGCCGACCGCGAAATGCCGCAGATGCAAATCCGATTCCGGCGGGACTATCTTGGTGCGGTTGGCGTCGCGCGCCAGCGCCGCGTCCCTGACCGGTCGCCAGTCGAGCGAGATGCGCACGCCGAGATCGATCCGCGCGAAGCGTTGGACGTCGGTGAAGGCGCCGAAATTCACGCCGGCATCGGCCTCGGCGTCGACCACGATGATCAGCTTGCACCTGCGCTTGAGCAGTTGGTAGAGGCCGATATTGTCGATGTGGCCGCCATCGGTGATGTAGACCCGCGAACTGTCGGACCTCAGCTGCCCCGTCGCCTCCGCGAGCAGATACAGCCGCAGGATGTCTTCCCAACTGCGCCGCGAGGGCCGCTTTCCAAGCGCAATCCCGCTCGGGTTTGGAAGCCAGAACCCCAGGCGCAGGTTGAGCAGGGCAAGCGTCGGCCCAAGCA
>NZ_RZSG01001191.1:0-1222 GCF_003997725.1 Mesorhizobium sp. M4A.F.Ca.ET.050.02.1.1 | reverse complement strand
GAGGGGGACCGGATGGTCGGGGCGGGTGGGAAACGGGTGCGAGACAGCGGGCAGCGCGACGATGAGATAGCTCACCGCCAATATGTGCAGGAGCCTCGGCAGCGACAGGAATGTCTTGTCGAAGCCGGTCAGCACCACCGGCAGATCGAGCCAGGATATCCGGCCCCAGAGCGGACTGTGCACCCAGACGAGCGCCGTCAGTACATAGGCGGCGGCGGCTCCGAGCAGCCAGCGATTGACCGGAATCACGCCGCCGCGCCTGACATGCAGCATGGCGGCCAGGCCGATGTTGAACAGGAACTGCCAGGACAGCGGATTGAGGAACCAGAAACCGGGCTCCGGATAGTTGGGCGGCGCGATCTGCCAGATGCCGACGACTAGCCACAGGGCTCCCGACAGAACAAGCGCCGGCACCGGCCGGTAGCTGATCAAAAGCAGGAAGGCCGGCGCCAGCAAAAGCAGCACCGCGTAGACCGGCAGGATGTTGTTGTAGCCGAGCTGGTGACCGAGCGTGACGATGCCGACCAGGACTTCCGGTGTGTTCTTCATCAGCGGCTCGATGTTGATCAGTTTCAACAGCTCAGGCCGCCTGGCGAACACCGCGGCGGCGCAGAACAGCGCCATCACCGCCATGGTCGTGACGATATGGGCAACATAGAGGACGCCGGCGCGCCGCCACATCTTCAGCGTCGCCAGCAGCCGGCCGCCGGACTGGAATTTGCTGCCGTAGGCGAGCGCGACCGACATGCCGGAGATCAGCACGAAGGCTTCAGCCGCGTCCGAGAAGCCGAAATTCTTGTAGGTCAGCGTCTCGAACATCGTGCCGGGCACATGATCGATGAAGATGGTGAGCAGCGCGAGCGCGCGAAACACATCGATACGCGTATCGCGTCCGGGCGAAACTGGCATGGTCATCGACAAAAGGCCTCAAAGCTGGTCGTTCATTGGGGCAATGCGACCCCCGGCGCACCGCTTTGATTCCTCCCGTGGCGGAGTGTATCGGCGCAGAAACGGTCTGAAGTAAGCCTGGTTCAATCAACTTTCGCGGAGCAAGAAAATATTCCGTTTTGAAGCCGGCAAATCAACGAATCTATCATAAAATCAAAAGGATATAAGCGTGTCCGAATATACCGGCAAAACTGCCGTCCTGCGTGACTTGAGCTTCCCTTACCGCTTCACACAGCCAACAGAGGCAAGCGGCGAATGCCTGTTCCTGCTACAC
>NZ_RZSG01001190.1:0-1230 GCF_003997725.1 Mesorhizobium sp. M4A.F.Ca.ET.050.02.1.1 | reverse complement strand
GTTCTCCTGCGGCAGGCCCTTGCGCTCGTCCATCCAGGTGGCGCCCGCATCCTCAGTCTTCCAGACCGCCGCCTTCGCGTCCGGCACATAGCGGCCGGCACTGTCGCCATTGAGCGGCAGAAGGAAGAGCGTGTCGGCGTCGCGCGGATGCGTGGCCGCAGGAAATCCGAAGGTCGAGGGAAGGCCCTTCTCGATGCTCTGCCAGTTCTTGCCGCCGTCGTCGGAGCGGTACATGCCGCAATGGTTCTGCTGGTAGAGCCGATCGGGCTTGCCGGGCGCCATCACCAGGCAGTGCACGCACTGGCCGAACTCTGGATAGTTTTGTCCTTCGGGGAGGAAGTCGGCGCGGGTGCCGCGGTTGCGCGGCTCCCACGTCTGGCCGCCGTCCCAGGTGTAGAACACGCCCGCGGACGAGATGCCCACCCAGATCTGCTCCTTGTCCCTGGGGTGCGTGACGATGGAATGAAGGATGAGGCCGGCGCCTCCCGGGGTCCAGTCCTTGCGGCTTGGGTGACGCTGCAGGCCCTCGATGTGGCTCCAGGTGGCGCCGTCGTCGTCGGAGCGAAACAGGCCGGCCGGCTGCACGCCGGCATAGAGGCTGCCGTTGCGCCTGGCGAGGCTCCATACCGCTTTGATCGGTTCCTCGCCAGCCTCGTAGGCCAAGCCCTCGCTGGAATGCGTCCAGGTCTCGCCAAGGTCGTCCGACTTCCAGACCGCCGGACCGAACCACTCGTTGCCGCCGGCGCCGTAGATCGCGCCGGTCTCGGGGTCGCCGACGACATGGTTCATAGGCCAGTGCTCGCAAAACGGACCGCGCAGCTTCCACGACCCGCGCTTGCCATTGCTCTCGGCGATGAAGGCGCCTTTTTTCGTGCCGATGAGGACCAGGACTTTTTCCGGCATTTTCTCCTCCCGTTGCATACCTACCATCAAGGACGGCGGAGCGCGGGCCTAGCCGACAGGGTCAGAGACTTTTTTGCAGTCTAACCCCGTCGAGGCCAAAGTGAGAAGATATGCCGCCGCAATTGCGGACGGAAAACCGCAACACACTTTTCCTGGAATGGCTCTCAACGCTTCTTTCCGAGGCCGAAGGTCGCCGCCAGCGCGCCGACCAGCACGACACCCTTGACGAAGTCCTGCGTGTAATAGGGGGCATTCAGCATGGTGAGGCCGTTGAGCAGCACGCCGACGAAGATGGCGCCGACGACGGTGCCGATCACATGCGGGCGG
>NZ_RZSG01000118.1:0-11592 GCF_003997725.1 Mesorhizobium sp. M4A.F.Ca.ET.050.02.1.1 | reverse complement strand
GATCGCCGCCGATGCCGTCAGCTTCGTCATGTCGGCCTTCGGCAAGCGGATTCTCTAGCCAAATTGACTTGCGATCGGAGCGGAACGTAACCTCAATGCGGAAATTTGAATCCAGTTGGATGCGTGGATGAGACTAATTGGGAACGTCGGCAGGATTTATTTCATACTGTTTGCTGCAACAGCATTTTTATCAGGCTCTTTTGCTTGCATTTTTGAAAAAGCAAACAATTGTGGAAATCATGTTGGAATGGGCATTAGCTATGGAGACGGTGGTTCGGAATGTGAATCGTATTTGTCAATTAATTACGGCATATCTCTATTCTCGCAATCAAGTGGCTTTCAGTTATATTTCTTATTGACTCCGCTAATTATATACACATTTTTGGTTACCGTCATATTTTTAACATTTTCGTCAATAAGCAAAGTGTATTTTCCGACCCGGTATGCTTTTTACGCCATTAATATGGCGATTTTGTATTCTTCGTATTTCTTCTTATTATTCGTGATCTGATCAGCTCCGCGCTTCGACCGCCCTGCGCCATGCGCGGAAATAGGCCGCCCAGATGGGATCAGCTTGCGGTTCTATTGTCTCGACCTTGCTGTGCGCGGGCGTCTCTTTGGATGCCAGAAGTGCTGCGCCGATGCTGGTGCCGGTGGCGGCCTCGGAGGCGATGACGGTGCGCGCGGTCGCCGCAACCAGCATGCCGGTAAAGAGGCGGTTGCGGGCAAAGGGTCCTTCCACGGTTGTCGGTCCGTCGCCGCCGATCAGCTCGAGGCAGGTCGCGGTCATAAGCGCCAGATAGAAAGAGATGGCGACGAAGCGCTCGCCGCCACTCGTTCCGTCGGCATTGAGCCATTGCGGCTGGCGGTGCGGAAACGGCCCCGATCCCTGCTGGGTCGAGGGCAGAAGCAGTGCCTTGCGCGCCAGCACTGCGGCGACGTCGTCCTCGCTCCAGTCCTGCGGCTGACCGTCGGTCAGCAGCGAGAACTCGCGCCCGCCCATGAAGCGAGCCGAAGGCACGGGATCGCCGAGCGCGTTGACGTTGACCAGCGTGTCTCGGGCCGGATCGAGCTCGACCTTGCCGCCGCCGACCGCCATCGAAACCACCCAGGTGCCGGTCGAGACGACAGAGAAGGGCGGCCGGTCGGACAAGAGATGCGGCAGCAGCGAGGCATTGGAATCGTGCAGCCCGCAGTACACCGGCGTTTGCGGGTCGAGCCCGGTCTGCTGAGCGAGTGCGGGCAGGATCGGGCCGAGCCGGTCCTTCGCCGGCCGCACCGGCGCCATCAGCCGGCGCCAGCCCATCTTGTCCACCAGCGTCGAGTAGTCGGACTTCCACGGGTTCCAGAGGTCGGTGTGGCAGCCGAGTGATGTCACCTCATTGGCAGTCACGCCAGTCAGCCGCTGCGCCCAGTATTGCGGGTACATCAGGATCGCGGCCGCCTTGGAAAATTCTGCTGGAAAACGCCTCTGCTGCCAAAGGAGCTGCGCGCCGATGTTCAGGCCGGCCGGCAGGCGCGGCGTGCCTGTCTCGACAAAGGGCGGACGGATGAGGTCATAGTCCTCGGCGAAGTCGTCTGGTCCCGAAAATTCATAGTCGAGCACCGGCAGCGCCAGGCCTCCGTCGGCGTCGACCAGCACCGCCGTCGCGCCATGGGTGGTGATCGAGATGGCGTCGATGCGCTGCTCGCGGTGGAGTTCGGCGAGGCTATCGAGGATGAACGTCCACAGCCACTCGATGTCGTGATGCGGGTAGGGGCCGTCAGTGAGGGGCGCGTTGGCGCTGCGGCGCAGCGCCGTCTCGCGCAGGGTCGCGAGATCGACCAGCGCCACCTTGGCGTTGGTCTTGCCGATATCGACGACGGCGACGTGGCGGATCATGCCATATGGAACACAGTTTCCAGCGGCACCGCCACCGGCTCGTTGTCGGCCCCGGTTTCCACCACATCGGCCATGTGCGCCCACCAGCGCTGCATCACCGGATGCTTCGGCAGATCGGCCATGCCGTGGTCGTCACGGCGCCACAGCACGCCGAACAGGATGTTGGTCTCCTCGTCGAGATGGATCGAATAGTCGGAGATACCGGCCTGCTTCAGCAGCGCCACCAGCGACGGCCAGATCTCGTCATGGCGGCGCTTGTACTCGGCCTTCATGCCAGGATTGAGCTTCATCTTGAAGGCGTATTTTTCCATCAGGCGAAGCGTCCCTCGCGCAGGCGCCGCCAGACGATGGGCAGCGCAATCACGATGATCAGCAAGAGGCCGATGAAGATCGACATGACGATGCCCGGCACGTTGAGCAGCCCGAGCCCAAAAGTCACCAGCCCCATGATGAAGGCGGCGAGCACGACGCCCAGGATGCTGCCGGCGCCGCCGAGGATCGAGACGCCGCCCAGCACCACCATGGTGATCGCTTCCAGTTCATAGCCTTGCGCGATCGACGGCCTTGTCGAGCCGAGCCGCGAGGTGATCAGCACCGAGGCGATGCCGGACATCAGCCCGGTCAGGCAAAACAAGATGAACTTGATGCGGTCGACGCGCACGCCGGAGAACTGGCAGGCGACCGGATTGTTGCCGATGGCAAAGACGCGGCGGCCGAAGCTCGTGCGATGCAGCACGAACCAGTAGATGAGCGCGGCGACGAGGAACAGCGCCAGTTCGAACGAGAAAACCCACCAGACATAGCCCTGGCCGAAGAAGGCGAAGCTCTCCGGATAGCCCTTGTAGGCCTGGTCGCCGAGGATGATGAAGGCGATGCCGCGGAACAGGCTCATCGTGCCGATGGTGACGACAATGGAAGGCAGGCCTAGCCGCGTGACCAGCAGCCCGTTGAAGGCGCCGCAGCCGAGCCCGACAACGATGCCGATGGCCACCAGCACCGGCGTTCCGGCGCCGGCCTGCACCGCCATCCCCATCATCGTCGAGGCGAGCGCCACGATCGCCGCGACCGACAGGTCGATCTCGCCGGAAATGATCAACAGCGCCATGGCGAGCGCGATCAGCGCCTTTTCGGTGAAGTTGAAGGTCAGGTCCGACAGCGACCACGGGTCGAGGAAATAGGGCGAGGCGAAGCTGTTGACCGTGAAGATGAGAACCGCGATGACGACGAGCAGCGCCTCCCAGGAAAAGATCGCGGACGAGAGCGGCTTGTCGAGCCGGTCGGGGATGTGGCGCGGGTGAGGGGCGTCGGTCATGCCGCTTCCGCCTTTCTGAGGATGATCCGGCCCTGCCGGCGCTCACCGCGCGCATTCAGCACCACGGCCAGGATGATGGCGCTGCCCGATATCGCCATCTGCCAGAAGGGCGAGATGTTGATGACCGGCAGCGCGTTGGAGATGATGCCGAGAAACAGCGCGCCGAGCACCGCGCCGCCGACCGAGCCGATGCCGCCGGCGATCGAGATGCCGCCGATGACGCAGGCGGCGATGATGTTGAGCTCATAGCCATTGGCGACCTCGACGGATGCGATCACATAGCGCGAGATCCACAGATAGCCGGCGAGCCCGCCGATCATGCCGGAAATGCAGAAGACGATGAATTTTGTCCGGCCGACATCGATGCCGGCATAGACCGAGGCGGTCGGGTTGACGCCGATGGCATAGATCGAGCGGCCGATCTGCGCGCGCGTCATCACCACGAAGAACAGCGCGATCACCAAAAGCGCGATCCACGAAAGCACCGGCAGGCCGAGGAAGGCGGCGCGCTGGAAGTTGATGAAGTCCGGACTCATCTGGTCGGCATTGACCCAGGCGCCGCCGGACACCACGAACGTCGCGCCGCGATAGATGGTGAGCGTGCCCAATGTCACCACGATCGAGGGAATGTTCAGCCGCCACACCAGCAAGCCGTTGATGGCGCCGAGCACCAGCCCGACGGCGAGCGCGATGACGATCAGCACCGGGATCGGGATCGCCGGATGCGCGGCGTTAAGCATCGCCACCACCATACCGGTGAAGCAGAGGTTCGACGCCATCGACAGGTCGATCGAGCGCGTCAGGATCACCACCATCTGGCCGAGCGCCAGGATCATCAGGATCGAGGTATCGTTGAACACCTGGCGCAGATTGGCCGGGTCGGCGAAACCCGGGAAGCGGGTTGAGATCAGGCCGATCAGCACCGCGATTGCCGCAAGCAGCCAGATCTCGCGGTATTTGCGCAAATTCTTCATGTCGCGATCCCCGCTGCGGTTCGTACCAGCGTCTCGGCATCGAGCCCCTTGTTGTCGTGGACGGCCGCGATGCGGCCTTCGCGCATGACGACGACACGGTCCGACATGCCGAGGATCTCCGGCAGTTCGGAGGAGACCATGATCACCGACAGGCCTTGCGCGACGAGCTCGGCCATGAAGCCGTGCACGGCGGCCTTGGAGCCGATGTCGATGCCCTTGGTCGGCTCGTCGAGGATGATCACCTTGGGCGCCGTCGCCAGCCATTTGGCGATGACCACCTTCTGCTGGTTGCCACCGGAGAGCGTGCCGACATCCTGGCTGAGCGATGAGGCTCTTAGATCCAGCCGTTCGGTGTAGGAGCGGGCGAGCGCGAACTCTTCCGCCAGCCTGAGCACGCCGGATTTCGAGGTGCGCATGAGCGAGGGCAGCGACACATTCTGGAAGATCGGCATCCCGATCACCACGCCCTGCTTGCCGCGCTCCTCCGGCACATAGACGATGCCGGCCTCGATGGAGTCGGCGGCCGATTTCGGTGCGATCGTTCGGCCTTCAAGTGTGATGGCACCCCGGCTGGTGCGGGTGATGCCCGATATCGCCTGCATCACCTCGCTCCGTCCGGCGCCGACCAGGCCGTAGAAGCCTAGGATCTCGCCCTTGCGCAGCTCGAAACCGATGTCGTCGAATTCGGTCGGATGCGACAGGCCGGAAACCGCGAGCACCGGCGCGCCGATCTTCGGCTCGCGCTGCGGGAAGATGTGGTCGACGTTGCGACCGACCATCATGCGCACGATTTCGTTCTGGCCGGCATCCTTGAGCAAGCCCTCGCCGACCATCTCGCCGTCGCGGAAGACCGTGTAGCGGTCGGCGATGCGGTAGATCTCATCGAACTTGTGGCTGATGAACAGCACCGCCTTGCCTTCGCTCTTCAGGAATTCGATCAGCAGGAAAAGCTCCTCGATCTCCTTCATCGAGAGCGCGGCGGTCGGCTCGTCCATGATGACGATGCGCGCATCGATCGACATGGCGCGCGCCACGGCGACCAAGTGCTTGTTGGCGATGCCGAGGTCCCTCAGCCGCGCGTCGGCGTCGATATGGCCGGCGCGCATGGTCTCCAGCACCTCGCGTGCATTCTTGCGCATGGTGCGCCAGTCGATGGTGCCGAAGCGGGTGCGCGGCGCGTGGCCGAGAAAGATGTTTTCGGCGACCGAAAGGTCGTCGAACAGCACGGTTTCCTGATGGATGGCGGTGATGCCGTGGCCGAAGGCGGCATGCGCGCTGTGCAGCGTTGTGGCCTCGCCGTCGATGCCGATTTCGCCGGCGTCGGGCTGGTAGATGCCGGTCATGATCTTGACCAGCGTCGACTTGCCGGCGCCGTTCTCGCCGATCAGCGCCGTCACCTGGCCCGGATAGAGCGACAGGCTGACATTGTGAAGCGCGCGGACACCGGGGAAACTTTTCGAAATGCCGGAGAGCGTCAGGCGCGGGGCGGCAGGCTGGGCCGGGCCCGAAAGCGGCCGTTCCGTCTCCACTTTGTGCTGGGCTGTCGTATCCATATCCGTATCAGGCCCTGAGAGAAGGTCCGTTTGAAGATGCGGCGGGACAATTGTCCCGCCGCACGAGCTGGAAGTCGACCAGGATCAATAGATCTTGGAGAACTTCTCGATGTTGGTCTTGTCGAACTGGAAGGGCGGAGCCATCGCAGCCGAGTTGGTGTCGTCGAGCGTCACCTTGCCGACGCGGCCGATCGACAGCGTTGCGCCGGGCTTGGCCTCTTCCTTCTTCACTGCCAGGTCATGGGCGAGGTAGATGGCCGAGTAGCCGAGGTCGATCGGGTTCCACAGCGCGACCGCCTGGCTGGCGCCGTTGTCGATGAACTTCTTGAACTCGGACGGCAGCGCCAGACCGGTGACGTTGACCTTGCCGATCAGGTTCGCGTCGGTGACGACCTGGGCGGCGGCGACCACGCCGACGGTGGTCGGCGCGATGATTGCCTTGAGGTTCGGATAGGACTTCAGCAGGCCTTTGGCTTCGTCCGTGCTCTTGGCCGAGTCGTCATCGCCATAGACGGTGGCGACGAGCTTGATCTTCGGGAACTTCTCCGGCAGCACCTTCTTCGCCGCCTCGATCCAGGCATTCTGATTGGTCGCGGTCGACGATGCGGAGAGGATGGCGACGTCGCCGCCTTCCGGCAGGTAGTCGGCGGCGAGCTTGATGATGGTCTCGCCGATCAGGCCGGTGTCCGACGGGTTGAGGTGCAGTTGGCGGCCTTCCTTGGCAACGCCGGAGTCCCACGAGATCACGGTGATGCCGCGATCCATCGCCTTCTTCAGCACCGGCACCAGCGCGTCGGCGTCATTGGCCGAAACCGCGATCGCATTGACCTTCTGCGCGATCAGCGAGTTGATCACCTCGATCTGCGCCTCGGCGGTCGCCTTGGTCGGGCCGGTGTAGATCACCTCGACATCGCCCAGTTCCTTGGCCGCTTCCTCGGCGCCCTTGTTGGCGGCGTCGAAGAAGCCGTTGCCGAGTGATTTCACCACCAGCGCGATCTTGACGTTCTCTGCATAGGCGGCATTCACGAACATGGCGGCGGAAAAGGCCGCCGTGACCAGCAGTTTCTTCAAAAAGCTCATCGAATATCCTCCCTTGAGCGTTGCATTTCCATCGCCGCTGCGGGCCGCTCAGGCCTGCAGTGAAGATTCTTCCTTCTCGGTGGCCGCCTTGCGGGCGACGATCAGCGTTACCCCGGCGGTTTCGAGCATCTTGGCCTCGCGGTCCTCGATGCCGTCGTCGGTGATCACGGTGGCGATGCGCGTCAGCCCGCACAGGATCAGGCTGGAGCGCATGCGGAACTTCGAGGAATCGACCAGCACCACCAGTTCGTCGGCCTGGTCGATCAGCTTCTGCTCGGCCTGGATCAGCAGCGGGTCGCCTTCCATCAGCCCGAGCGGCCCCAGCCCCTGCGCGCCCATGAACATGCGTCGCGCGTAGAAATTGCGCGTCACGTCATTGTCGAAGGGCGACAGGATGATGTTCTGCTCGCGGTAGATCGTGCCCCCTGACAGCATCACCGTATTCTTCGAGTGCTTGAGCAGGTGTTCGGCGATTGGGAAGGAATTGGTGAAGATCGGCATGCGGCGGCCGGTCAGGAAATGCACCATCTGGAAAGTGGTGGTACCGCCATTGATGATGATCGGCTCGCCGTCCTTGCAGAGATCGACGGCTTCCCGCGCGATCGCCCGCTTCTGCGCGGCGTTCAGCGTCTCGTTGACCGAGAAGGGGCGGCCGGCAAGGCCGATGAACTGCGGCGGCGAGATCGCCTCGGCGCCGCCGCGCACCCGGCGCAGGCGCTTCTGCACATGCAGGGCCGCGATGTCGCGCCGGATCGTCGCCTCGGAGGAGTCTGTCAAGTCGACCATCTCCTGCACCGTCACCACAGGCTTTTCCTGGACGGCGGACAGAATGATCCTGTGGCGCTCTTTTTCGTGCATGGTTCCTCCCTGCCTGAGCATCTAGGCACTCAAAACGAGCAGTGTCAATCATTTCCGATCATATATTTTCATTGTGCAGTGCAATATGATCGATATTGATCGTTTGTGATTGACAAGAGGGCGTCTTGCGTAGACATTCCCCGCGAAAAGGACCGCACCCTTTTGCGTCCCAAGGGAGGATATCTATGCTCGACAAGCGCTCCGGCTCGCGCCTCGCCAATCTGTGGGACGATGCGAAGGCCAAAGGATTGAGCGACCCGGAGTTGCTGGTCTATCGCTCCAACACGCTCGGCTCCGACAAGCGCGTCACCAACTATGGCGGCGGCAACACCTCGTCAAAGGTCTGGCAGAAGGACCCGCTGACCGGCGAGGACGTCGAGGTTCTGTGGGTCAAGGGCTCGGGCGGCGACAGCGCCTCGATCAAGCTCGACGGCTTTGCCACGCTCTACATGGACAAATTGCGTGCGCTGAAAGGTCTCTATCGCGGCCTCGCGCATGAGGACGAGATGGTCGGCTACCTGCCGCACTGCACCTTCAACCTCAATCCGCGCGCGGCCTCGATCGACACGCCGCTGCATGCCTTCGTGCCGAGGCCTTGCGTCGACCACATGCATCCCGACGCCATCATCGCCATTGCCGCGGCGAAGGATTCCAAGACGCTGACGAAGGAGATCTTTGGCGATGCCATCGGCTGGCTGCCCTGGAAGCGGCCGGGCTTCGAGCTCGGCCTGTGGCTGGAGAAATTCTGCCTGGAGAACCCCGAGGCGAAGGGCGTCATCCTCGAAAGCCACGGCCTGTTCAGCTGGGGCGACACACCGAAGGAATGCTACGAGACGACGATCTCGGTCATCAACCAGGCGATCGAGTGGTTCGAGCGCCGGTCTGAAGGCGTGGCCATCTTCGGCGGCGAGGCGGTGAAGTCGCTCGACGCGCCTGCGCGCCGCGCGATTGCCGCGAAGCTGATGCCGAGGATCCGCGGCCTGATCTCGGAGAAGAGCCACAAGCTCGGCCATTTCGACGACCAGCCTGCCGTGCTCGAATTCGTCAATTCGAGGGATTTGCGGCCGCTGGCAGCACTGGGCACCTCATGCCCTGACCATTTCCTGCGCACCAAGATCCGGCCGCTGGTGATCGAATTCGACCCGGCGAAACCTGACGTCGACGCCGTCATTGCGCGTCTTGCCGACGACATCGCCGAATATCGTGTCGGCTACCAGGCCTATTACGACAGTTGCAAGCATGTGGACTCACCCGCCATTCGCGATCCCAATGCCGTGGTCTATCTGATGCCGGGCGTCGGCATGTTCACCTTCGCCGGCGACAAGGCGACCGCGCGCATCTCCGGCGAATTCTATGTGAACGCCATCAACGTCATGCGCGGCGCCTCGACCGTCTCGTCCTATGTCGGCCTGCCGGCGCAGGAGGCCTTCGACATCGAATACTGGCTGCTCGAGGAAGCCAAGCTGCAGCGTCTGCCGAAGCCGAAGGCGCTGGCCGGCCAGATCGCGCTGGTTACAGGCGGCGCCGGCGGCATCGGCCGCGCCACCGCCAACCGGCTGCTGCGCGAAGGCGCCTGCGTGGTGCTGGCCGACATCGACCAGGCGGCGCTCGCCAGCGCCAATGACGAACTGTCGCAAGCCTATGGCAAGGATTTCGT
Source organism: Mesorhizobium sp. M4A.F.Ca.ET.050.02.1.1 (assembly GCF_003997725.1). Classification (NCBI taxonomy): domain Bacteria; kingdom Pseudomonadati; phylum Pseudomonadota; class Alphaproteobacteria; order Hyphomicrobiales; family Phyllobacteriaceae; genus Mesorhizobium; species Mesorhizobium sp. M4A.F.Ca.ET.050.02.1.1. Next base: position 2,276 of record NZ_RZSG01000118.1, on the reverse strand, counting down.
CCGGCCGGTGGTGATCAACGTCACCTCGGAGGACCAGGTCGTCGCGGGCTTCGCCGAAACGGCGGTCGAGTTCGGTGGCGTCGACATCCTTGTCTCGAATGCCGGCCTTGCCTCCTCGGCGCCGATCGAGGAGACGACGCTGGCGCTGTGGAACAAGAACATGGACATATTGTCCACCGGCTATTTCCTCGTCTCGCGCGAGGCGTTCCGGCTGTTCCGTGCCCAGAAGATCGGCGGCAACGTCGTCTTCGTCGCCTCCAAGAACGGGCTTGCCGCCTCGCCCAACGCCGCCGCCTATTGCACGGCCAAGGCGGCCGAGATCCATCTCGCGCGCTGCCTCGCCCTTGAGGGCGCGGAGGCGCAGATCAGGGTCAACGTCGTCAATCCGGACGCCGTGCTGCGCGGCTCCAAGATCTGGAGCGGCGAATGGAAGGAACAGCGCGCCGCTGCCTACAAGATGTCGACCGACGATCTCGAGGAGCACTACCGCTCGCGCTCGATGCTGAAGCGCTCGGTCTTCCCGGAGGACATCGCCGAGGCGATCTACTTCTTCGCCTCCGACATGTCGGCGAAGTCGACCGGCAACATCATCAATGTCGACGCGGGCAACGCGCAAAGCTTTACGCGCTAGGCAACTTCCTTCTCCCCGTTCACGGGGAGAAGGTGCCGGCAGGCGGATGAGGGGCAGCGCCAGCCGAACGTAGTCTTGGGAGGAATAGCAGTTGTCCGAAACCATTATCTCAGCCGACCTCGTCGCCAGCCAAAACGCTGCGCGCAAGAGCGACCTCGAACGCGACTACGCCTCGCTCGGCGAACGCCTCGACCGGCGCGGCATCGCCATTGACGCTATCCGCGACAAGGTGGAGAAATTCGCAGTGGCGATCCCGTCCTGGGGCGTCGGCACCGGCGGCACCCGCTTTGCCCGTTTCCCCGGTGCTGGTGAGCCGCGCGACATCTTCGACAAGATCGAGGACTGCGCAGTCATCAGCCAGCTGACCCAGGCGACGCCGACCGTCTCGCTGCACATCCCCTGGGACAAGGCTGACCCGAAGCGGCTGAAGCAGGCCGCGTCGCGCTTCGGCCTCGGCTTCGACGCCATGAATTCGAACACCTTCTCCGACGCCAAGGACCAGGAGCTTTCCTACAAATTCGGCTCGCTGTCGCATGCCGATGCCGGCACGCGCCGCCAGGCGGTCGAGCACAATCTCGAATGCATCGAGATCGGCAAGACGCTTGGCTCGAAGGCGCTGACGGTGTGGATCGGCGATGGTTCGAACTTCCCCGGCCAGGTCAATTTCGCCAGAGCCTTCGAGCACTATCTCGATGCCATGAAGGAGATATACGCCGGACTGCCGGACGACTGGCGACTGTTCACCGAGCACAAGATGTACGAGCCGGCCTTCTATTCGACGGTCGTGCAGGACTGGGGCACCAACTACCTCATCGCGAAAGAACTCGGCGACAAGGCTTACTGCCTGGTCGACCTCGGCCACCATGCGCCGAACGTCAACATCGAGATGATCGTATCGCGGCTGATCCAGTTCAAAAAGCTCGGCGGCTTCCACTTCAACGATTCCAAATATGGCGACGACGACCTCGATGCCGGCTCGATCGACCCCTACCGGCTGTTCCTGGTCTTCAACGAGCTGGTCGACGCCGAGCTGTCCGGAGCAGAGGGGTTCAATCCCGCGCACATGCTGGACCAGAGCCACAACGTCACCGACCCGATCGAAAGCCTGATGCTGTCGGCGGTCGAGGTGCAGCGCGCCTATGCGCAGGCGCTGCTGGTCGACCGCAAGGCGCTGCAGGGTTTTCAGGAAGAGAACGACGCGCTGATGGCGACGCAGACGCTGAAAGCCGCCTACCGCATCGACGTCGAGCCGATCCTCGCCATGGCGCGGCTGAGGACCGGTGGCGCCGTCGATCCGGTCGCCGCCTATCGGGCCGCCGGCTACCGGGCGAAGGTCGCGGCCGAACGGCCGGCTGTCGCCGGCGGCGGTGGTGGGATTGTTTGAGGCCAAGTCGGCGATTGCTCAAGGCAATTTTTCGATAATCGTCACTGTCGGCGCTGCCCCTCATCCGCCTGCCGGCACCTTCACTCCGTGAACGGGGAGAAGAGCGCTGGCTGCGACCTCGGCGTCTGCTCTGCCAGCTTGGCGATTGGCGAAGCCCGACGAGAGCGCCCCTTCTCCCCGTCACTATACGAGGAGAAGTGCCCGGCAGGGCGATGAGGGGCAGCGCTGACCTCGGCCATTTCCTATCCTTAGGACAAAGAC
>NZ_RZSG01001189.1:0-1233 GCF_003997725.1 Mesorhizobium sp. M4A.F.Ca.ET.050.02.1.1 | reverse complement strand
AATAGGGACTGTTGACGCCGTTGCCATCGAAAGCGATGGCGCCGGGATCGGTTGCGTAGGCAATCAGGATGCCGCCGGTGCCGACACCGTCCGATTTGGCCTCGACCGGCGCCAGTCCGGCCCCCAGAGAACGGCTCTTCGGCAGCGCGGCGGCAAGAGTCCTTGCCAGCGGATTATCGCGGCAGGCGTCGAGGATGATGACCCCGACCGCCGGCTCGGGCGGCAGCGCCGACATGAACTCGTCGATCTGGATGGTGCGGGTCTTGAGATAGGCCGGCGACGTCAGCTCGGCATCGACCGGAATGAGGAAATTCTTGCCGTCTACCTGCATGCCGTGGCCGGCGTAGTAGATGACGGCGAGGTCGGCGTCGTAGGATTGCTCGGTGAACCGGCTGATGAGGCTGTGCATGCCCGCATTGTCCTGGTCCAGGCCTTCGATAACCTCGAAGCCGGCGTTGCGCAGCGTCGATGCAATGAGCTGTGCGTCATTGGCGGGATTGGGCAAGGCGACGGCATGGACGTATTTGCTGTTGCCGATCACCAGCGCGACGCGTTTGGGGTCGGGCGCGACGCTGTCGGGCGCGGCGGCCTGGGCGGCGAGCGAGGCCAGGACAAACAGGATAAATCCGCTCAGAAAGACGGCGAACGCTTTCATGGGTCAGCCCTCCGCCCCAACGGGGCGCGCTAGTGGTGTCTGCACATGCTAAAATTCATCCGCGACACAAGTCGCTTCTGCCAAAAATGGCTTCTGGGCGTCTGTGACCCCGGCCACAGTTTTGGTTCACAAAAGGCCCAAAAAAGTTCGCCGATAATAGCACCTGGCAGGGGGAACACCAACGACCCCACCGGTCGAGGGGCGGTCAAAGAGTGTTCTGAACCGAGCTAATGAGGGCGGTGAGGGCCTGCTTGTACTTTTCGAATTCCGGCGACGTCTGGCGGATCTCGGTCGTGGTCGTCGTCTGCTGGCCCGCGTCGGTGGCGACCCGGGCGACCTTCTGGCCCATTTTCCGTTCCGCCCAGTCCATGACGTAGCTGGCCGTCTTGCCGGTTAGGAACGGGTTGGCCTGGATGACGGCCGATCCGAGCACCGCGCTCAGTTGCGTCGAGCCCGGCGCCGCCAGCACCTGGGCCGCGCCTTCCATGCCGAGGAAATGACAGAGATAGAGCCGCCCGGCGGTGATCTGGTGCCCGCGGGCGCGGAGATAGGCCTCGCCCTCGCGCGCCAGGTTGCGC
>NZ_RZSG01001188.1:0-1244 GCF_003997725.1 Mesorhizobium sp. M4A.F.Ca.ET.050.02.1.1 | reverse complement strand
GATCTTCCGCCTGATCCCTGATGCGAAGGGCCGGCCCCTGGAGGGCGATCATGGTAACGCCGAAGACAGCGCCGGATCCGAGCGCTGCGATAGCGATGATCACACCGCGCCTGAACCGCACCACGCGGCGGGGAGAGGCCCGAAGCTGCAGTTCCTCGGGATCCAGTTTCGGCGGGATGCCAGAGCGGGAATTTTCGATCATGAGCCCTCACCTCGCCGGCTGCCGCGAAAGAGCGAGATCCGCCGTTGCGGTTGCCTGCCGTCAATCCTGCTGATGCGGATCACCTGCTGCCGCTTGGTGCCGAGGCGAAGTTCGGCCGCGGCGAAGAGCCGATCGACGATGTAATAGTTGCCGCGCACGCGATAGTTGACGAGCTCGCTGCTCCCATCTGCGCCGACGATGAAGAGTGGTGGCGCCTCGCCCTGATCTATGCGACGAGGGAACTCAATATAGACCTTGCTGCCGTCGTCGAAGGCTCGCGTCGGTCTCCAGGGCGGTGTGTCGCCACTGATTGAGTAGCGAAAGCGAAGGTTTTCGAGCGCGATGTTCGACGCGACCGGTGTAACTGCCTCGGCTTGAGCATTGCGCTGGCGAAGCGCGATGATCTGGTCTTGGCTGTAGGTCCAGGAGATTGCCGCCATTGCGGTCTTCTCGGTGCTTTGAAGCTGCAAATGATAGGTCCGCCGGTCCGTCGTAATGACGACATTGGTGGCAAGACCCGGCGCGAAGGGTTTTACCAGAACATGGGTGCGCTGATTGTCACCGGTGCCGCTTGCGGTATCGCCAATGACCCAGCGCACGGTGTCGCCAGCCGACACGGCGGTTAGTTTCTCGCCCGGCTGCAGAGCGATGTCGGTCACGCGCTCCGGCGCGGCATAGAGTTGATAAAGCGCGCCATCGGTGAAGGGGTAGACTTGCACTGCATTAACATACCCGTACTTGGTGGGTTGCTGGGTCGCGGCTTTGTTGGCATCAGCGACGCGTTCTTCAGGAGGGCGCTTGTCCTCGGCCTTGCCGGGCTCGGGCTGCATTTGGCCAGGCAGCGGCAGTGGTTTTGGCACCTCGACAATTCTAATCGGCCTCTCCGGCGCTTTTTCGATCGCGGCCGGTTTGAAGTCGGCAGCGTCATAGGAAATCTCAGGCGGCGGCACCTTCTTCGATGCACAAGCGGAAACGACCGCTGCCGACACCGATAGGATCAGCACGGCACGAATCGGTGACATTTTACCTTTCATTGGTGGAC
>NZ_RZSG01001187.1:0-1248 GCF_003997725.1 Mesorhizobium sp. M4A.F.Ca.ET.050.02.1.1 | reverse complement strand
GTCCCTCGGCGTCGAAGAGCAGTTCTATCTCGTGTGGCCAGCCCTCTTGTTCATCGCCAGCCGATTGTGGCGGGGCCATCAGTCACCGATCGTCGCGGCGATCTGCCTTGTAGCGCTGACCAGCTTTTCGATTGCCCTTTACCTGGTGGCAGTCGATCCCAAGCAAGCGTTCTATGCTCCCTTCAGCCGGGGTTGGGAACTGGCGCTAGGCGGCCTGCTGGTTTTTGTTCCACCGATCGGCCGCCGGGGCACTTCCGAGGCATTCGGACTGTTTGGCCTTTGCCTGATAGCCGCTAGCGCCATCTGGCTATCCTCGAGCCAGCCATTTCCGGGACTGAATGCACTCGCCCCAGTGGCTGGGGCTGTCTTGCTCGTCTGGCCTTGTTCCCCGTCTATCGCTACGGCGGTCCTTTCAAGCGCGCCTCTCCGCTTCACAGGCAAAATTTCATACAGCCTGTACCTCTGGCACTGGCCGATTCTGGTCTTTTTCCGTCACTATGCCGGCGGTGCGATGCCGACAGCGGGCGAAGCGCTGATCCTCATCGCGGCAGCCTGGGTGACGGCTTATTTGTCCTGGCGATTCGTCGAAGAACCCGTTCGCCGACTGCGGCAGCCTCCGTTGAGAACCGTCATCGCCGGCGCGACCACCGCGTTGATCGTTGGTCTGGGCGGCAATTCAATCTTCCAAGGCGGGGGTATCGCCAGCAGGATCCCGAAGGAGGTCGAGGCGATGCGCAGCCTCGAGGTGATGTGGGATTGGCCATGTCCGCAGATGGTCGAGATAAGCGAACTGGACGGCACGTTTTGCGCATTCGGAGCACCTTGGGACAAGGCGGCACGCCATGCCATGCTGTGGGGCGACAGCCATGCGGAGCATCTCGCCCCACTATTGGATGCGGTTGGCCAAAGGGAGAATACGGCCTTCTTTCTTTATCATGCCTGCCCGGCCGCATTCGGAGAAGGTGTCCATCGCGACTTTCCGGAGCAGCCTAACTACCGGGAAAGCTGCGCATCGTCCCGAAAGGCCGTGGTCAGCATGCTGAGACAGCGCACGGACGTCGACCTCGTGGTGCTGTCCTCTGCCTGGACAAGCCTTGCCTACACCAATGTCGTTGCTGACGACGGCAGGCAAGCGGACAAAGTCCTGCTGATGCGCGACGGTCTGCGAAGCCTCGTTGAAGAAATCACCGCTCCCGAACGGCGCATTGGAATCATTGGTCAGGTGCCGGGGCCCGGCCTGGATTTGAC
>NZ_RZSG01001186.1:0-1253 GCF_003997725.1 Mesorhizobium sp. M4A.F.Ca.ET.050.02.1.1 | reverse complement strand
ATCCAGGCCGGCGCGACGGCGCTGCAGAAGGCCAATGGCGGTCGTGGCGTGCTGCTCGGCGGCGTGCCCGGCGTGCTGCCAGGCAAGGTCACCGTGCTCGGCGGCGGCGTCGTCGGCCTGCATGCCGCCAAGTTGGCGGCCGGCCTCGGCGCCGACGTCACCATCATCGACCGCTCGATCCCGCGCCTGCGCCAGCTCGACGACATTTTCGGCGGCCGCGTCCACACCCGCTACTCGACCGTCGAGGCGCTCGAGGAAGAATGCTTCTCCGCCGACATCGTGGTCGGCGCCGTTCTGATCCCGGGCGCCGCGGCGCCGAAGCTGGTGACGCGCGAGATGCTGTCCGGCATGAAGAAGGGTTCCGTGCTCGTCGACGTCGCCATCGACCAGGGCGGCTGCTTCGAGACCTCGCACGCCACGACCCATGCCGAACCGACCTACGAGGTCGACGGCGTCATCCACTACTGCGTCGCCAACATGCCAGGGGCGGTACCGGTCACCTCGGCGCACGCCCTCAACAACGCGACGCTGCATTTCGGCCTGCAGCTTGCCGACAAGGGCCTCAAGGCACTGGTCGACGACCATCATCTGCGCAACGGCCTCAACGTCCACAAGGGCAAGATCACCAACCGCGCGGTCGCCGAAGCGCTCGGCTACGAGCTGGTCGAGCCGAAGGCGGTGCTCGCCGCCTGACACCTGCGCGAGAAGAAGTTTCCTCCTGTCGCCCGCCGGCTTCGTCCGGCGGGTTTTGCTTTGCACGGAAAAAGTGCGGACAACAAAAAAGCGGAGCCAAAGCCCCGCTTCCTCGATGTTGAGACGTGCCGCCGGTCCATCCGCGGTCGGCAATCGATCAACACTTGCCTTCTAGCAAGTAATTGCGACGGGAGTACGACAGTCTCGCCGACATTTATGCGGATCCGTGTCGCCATTGTGAAGCACTTCACATTCGGCATTCGAAAAACATGCCTAGTCACATCGGCCTGAAGGCTGCTTTCTCTTCTGTCGCAGGCTTTTTCCCCAACTGCCCGCCAGACGATCGGCGGGCATTTTTTGTCTTCAGGCGCGTTCGATGCGGCACTGGTAGCAATTGTTGCGCGCCGAACGGACGTGGATGTAGGCGATGTCGTCGCGCTCGAACAGCGTTTCGGCGCGCGCCGCGATGCCGACTGTCGGGATAACGCCGCCGCTGCCATAGACGATGCGGTCATTGCGGCCATAGCCGCGCACGATATAGTCGCTGCTCTCGAGCATGT
>NZ_RZSG01001185.1:0-1255 GCF_003997725.1 Mesorhizobium sp. M4A.F.Ca.ET.050.02.1.1 | reverse complement strand
TGAACACGGTGGGCTTGACGTAGTAGCCGCCGGCAAGGTCGCCCGGCAGATGGTTCTGCTCGCCGCCTGTGAGCAGCTCGGCCCCTTCCTGGCGGCCGACGTCGAAGTAGCTCAGTATCTTCTGCAACTGCTCGTTCGAAGCCTGGGCGCCGATCATGGTTGCCGGGTCGAGCGGATCGCCCTGGACGATCGCCTCGACGCGCTTCAGCGCCCGCTCGATGAACCTGTCGTAGATCTTTTCATGCACCAGGGCGCGGCTCGGGCAGGTGCAGACCTCGCCCTGGTTGAGCGCGAACATCACGAAGCCTTCGATCGCCTTGTCGAAGAAGTCATCGTCCTCCGCCGTCACGTCCTGGAAGAAGATGTTGGGCGACTTGCCGCCAAGCTCGAGCGTGACCGGGATCAGGTTCTGGCTGGCATATTGCGAGATCAGGCGGCCCGTCGTCGTCTCGCCAGTGAAGGCGATCTTGGCGATGCGGTTCGACGATGCCAGCGGCTTGCCGGCCTCCAGGCCGAAGCCGTTGACGATGTTGAGCACGCCCTCCGGCAACAGGTCGCCGACTAGGTCGGCCCACAGCATGATGGTGGCTGGCGTCTGCTCGGCCGGCTTCAGCACCACGCAATTGCCGGCGGCGAGCGCTGGCGCCAGTTTCCATACCGCCATCAGCAGCGGGAAATTCCACGGAATGATCTGGCCGACAACGCCGAGCGGTTCGTGGAAATGATAGGCGACGGTGTCGTGGTCGATCTCGGAAATGCTGCCCTCCTGGCTGCGCAGCACGCCGGCGAAATAGCGGAAATGGTCGATGGCCAAAGGCAGGTCGGCCGCCGTCGTCTCGCGGATCGGCTTGCCGTTGTCCCAGGTCTCGGCGAGCGCCAGCAGATCGAGATTGTCCTCCATGCGGTCGGCGATGCGGTTGAGGATCAGAGCGCGAGCGGCAGCACTTGTCCTGCCCCAGGCGTCCTTGGCCTTGTGCGCCGCGTCGAGCGCCGCCTCGATGTCCCTGGCGTCCGACCGGGCGACCTCGCCCAGCGGTCCGCCGGTCACAGGTGATATGTTCTCGAAGTATTTTCCAGATAGTGGCGCCACCCATTTGCCGCCGATGTAGTTGTCGTAGCGCTTGGCGAAGGGAACCTTGGCCGTGCGGGAAAATTCCACCTTGTTCATTGTCTGCCTCCCAGCAAAACAGCGGCACGGAATGTGTCGCGTCGCGGGAGACAGTTGCGGATGCCTTTTGGCTTGTCAGCCCGGGGC
>NZ_RZSG01001184.1:0-1263 GCF_003997725.1 Mesorhizobium sp. M4A.F.Ca.ET.050.02.1.1 | reverse complement strand
ATCTTCGTCTCCAACATCGAGGAAGTCGTGCGCATCCGCACCGGTGAAACCGGAATGGACGCCGTCTGACGCCCCGCATCTTTCTGCAACGTCATCATCAAAAAACGTCATCAAACAGGGATACATGACATGACGACAGCCAAAGACATCATGAAGCAGATCAAGGACAACGACGTGAAATTCGTCGACCTGCGCTTCACCGATCCGAAGGGCAAGCTGCAGCACGTCACCATGGATGTCGTCGAAGTCGAGGAAGACATGTTCGCCGACGGCGTCATGTTCGACGGTTCCTCGATCGCAGGCTGGAAGGCGATCAACGAGTCCGACATGGTGCTGATGCCCGATCCCGACACGGTGCACATGGACCCGTTCTTCGCCCAGTCGACCATGGTCATCCTGTGCGACATCCTTGATCCGGTCTCCGGCGAATCCTACAACCGCGACCCGCGCGGCACCGCCAAGAAGGCCGAGGCCTACATGAAGTCGGAAGGCATCGGCGACCAGATCTTCGTCGGCCCGGAAGCCGAATTCTTCGTCTTCGACGACGTCAAGTACAAGGCCGATCCCTACAACACCGGATTCCGCCTGGACTCCACCGAACTGCCGTCCAACGACGACACCGACTACGAGACCGGCAATCTCGGCCATCGTCCGCGCATCAAGGGCGGCTACTTCCCTGTGCCGCCGATCGATTCCGCCCAGGACATGCGCTCGGAAATGCTGACCGTGCTCGCCGAGATGGGCGTGCGCGTCGAGAAGCATCACCATGAGGTCGCCGCCGCCCAGCATGAGCTCGGCATCAAGTTCGACACGCTGGTCCGCAACGCCGACAAGATGCTGATCTACAAGTACGTCGTTCACCAGGTCGCCAACGCCTATGGCAAGACGGCCACCTTCATGCCGAAGCCGGTGTTCGGCGACAACGGCTCGGGTATGCACGTCCACCAGTCGATCTGGAAGGGCGGCAAGCCGACCTTCGCCGGTAACGAATATGCCGGCCTGTCGGAGAGCTGCCTGTTCTACATCGGCGGCATCATCAAGCACGCCAAGGCGATCAACGCCTTCACCAATCCGCTGACCAACTCCTACAAGCGCCTGGTGCCGGGTTACGAAGCGCCGGTGCTGCTCGCCTATTCGGCGCGCAACCGCTCGGCGTCCTGCCGCATTCCGTTCGGCTCGTCGCCGAAGGCCAAGCGCGTCGAGGTCCGCTTCCCCGATCCGGGCGCGAACCCCTACCTCGCGTTCGCCGCCATGCTGATGGCC
>NZ_RZSG01001183.1:0-1265 GCF_003997725.1 Mesorhizobium sp. M4A.F.Ca.ET.050.02.1.1 | reverse complement strand
GTCCGGAAGAGTGAAGCCGTAGCCCTTGGCCACGTCGAACCATTTGATCGCGCCGGCGATTTCGACAAGGTCGGCGCCCTCGCCGCCGCTGTCGCGCTTCAAGGCGCCGTCAAGGCTTCCGTCCCGCCCCGTAAAAGAGGCCTTTTCCCCCATAAGAATGCCCCCTTTTTTCAACACAACCGCAACTGATTCTTGACATCAGATTAACACCGCGGCTTCCGGTGTGTGCAAGACCTGACGTGCCTTTTTTCACCGTTGAACACTGGAATACCTCATTTGTCGTTTGCCGGCATGTCCGCAACCGGGGTGACGTGTCCTAAAATCGGACTGTGCCGCGCTCCGGCTCGGCTTGACTGTCGGATTGCCCCTCTTGCTCCGGCGTTCCGGCGATTGCCCTTTGGCCGGGTGGCCCCTATGTTCCGCCGCGACGCAACGCCCGGAGAAAGATCCCATGCGCTATCTGCACACCATGGTCCGCATCGCCGACATCGATGCCTCGCTCGACTTCTACTGCAACAAGCTCGGCCTGAAGGAAGTGCGCCGCTACGAGAACGAGCAGGGGCGCTACACGCTGATCTTTCTCGCCGCGTCGGGAGACGAGAAGAGCGGCATCGCGGAGAAGGCGCCGCTGGTCGAATTGACCTACAATTGGGACCCGGAGGACTACAAGGGTGGCCGCAATTTCGGCCACCTCGCCTATGAGGTCGACGACATCTATGCCACCTGCCAGCACCTGATGGACAGCGGCGTCACCATCAACCGGCCGCCGCGGGACGGCAACATGGCCTTCATCCGCTCGCCGGACGGGATCTCGATCGAGCTGCTGCAGAAGGGCCCGGCAAAGGCCAAGGCCGAGCCTTGGGCCTCGATGCCGAACACAGGCAGCTGGTAGGCGTTTCGCCAATCCCACGGCAATTTAACCGCCAAGCTCTGGCGCTTCGCCAGACGGCGCCTATCTATCCGCTCATGACGCCAGCTTTACGAGGCTGGCGTTTTTCTTGATCCGCCGGGAGAAATTCATCCATGCCGACCAGTCGCGCCGATGTCGCCACCGAACATGCCAGCCGCTACCTGCAGCAACTCTGCAAGCACTGGGCGCACAAATTTCCGGTCGAGTTCGACCCGCACCACGGCGCTATCGACCTGACGTCGCTGGGACGCACGGTGATGGAGGCCGATGCCAAAGCGCTCCATATCGCCGTGGCAGCCGACGACGCGACATCGCTCGAACGCCTGGAAACGGTCGTCGCCGACCACATCAAGCG
>NZ_RZSG01001182.1:0-1267 GCF_003997725.1 Mesorhizobium sp. M4A.F.Ca.ET.050.02.1.1 | reverse complement strand
GACGGGTATGAATAGGCAGCATGCTAAAATAATCTTTGAAGGCTTTCGAAAAATGGGAAGACGAAACGTAGTTCGCATAATCCAGACCTCGCCTTTCGTGCCCATAGCCTACCGTCCATTGAGGCAATTTCAATATCATTTCTCTCTGTACGATTTTCAGGCTGCAGGTTTGGCGTGGATACGCTTTGCCGCCAAACGAAAGTCCGTTTTGCCCTCGCGTCATACAGAAATATCAAATATCCGGATTGATCGGACAAATTCCAAGTGGCATAGGTTGATTGCATATCGTCACTTGACGGATATGAGGACGTGGTGATTGAAGGAGCACGCCAATGCCCGGGGAACCTAACAATAATATGATTGAACTTACTGCCGATATCGTTGCCGCCTATGTCCAAAAGAACGCTGTTCCAGTGTCCGGATTGCCGGATTTGATCGCGAGCGTGAATTCGGCATTGTCGAATATTAGCCCGCCATCTCCCACACCAGAGCCTGCCCCCAAACCGGCAGTTAACCCCAAAAGGTCGGTGTTTCCGGACTACATCATTAGCCTCGAGGACGGCAGGAAATACAAGTCACTCAAGCGCCATCTTGCGACCAGTCATGGGCTGACGCCTGACGAATACCGGACGAAATGGGGTTTGGCCAAGGACTATCCCATGGTTGCGCCGAGTTATTCGGCGACCCGATCGGCATTGGCAAAGTCGCTAGGCTTGGGACGAAAGCCAGCTCCAGCCAAGAAACCTGCGACGAAACGCAAGGCCAGGGCCTGAGGTCTGGCCGCTATCGCCTTCGGCACTCAACGCCACCCGGAAGGATGGCGTTGAGCATCGTGACGGACGTCACACCTGGATGCGGCCGAGGCATTTGTCCCCGTCGGCTGTCGTCTCTTCGACTCGTCGCGAAAGCGATAAGCTTTGCCGGCTCCAGGCTTGAAAGCTCCACCGCCTAAAAGGCGGTTGCTTCAGGTTACGGTTTAAAGCCGGATCGGTCCGCCGCTCGGCGGACAGGGGCGCAAACATACGTCACGTTGAAGTTATCGTCTGGTTCGGGCGGCGTCTGGTTCTTGACGTACTCAACCCACATCTCGTCCGTCACATTGCCGCTCGTCGCAACCCAATAGCCTCTCGCCCCCAGAAGCCTTATAGCTTGCTACCAGATCCGCCGGCCGCGCCCGCGCCGCGGTGGTTGCCGTTCCCTCTCCCAACCAACTTTATGCGATTGCGCTGTAAGGAGCTCGCTGGCCATCCGATCGCCTTCCATGGCG
>NZ_RZSG01001181.1:0-1274 GCF_003997725.1 Mesorhizobium sp. M4A.F.Ca.ET.050.02.1.1 | reverse complement strand
CAACCTGATGCGCGAGATCGAGATCTTCCTGCCGTTGTCGATCATCGCCGGACGCGGCGCGTCTAGTGATCGCCATGCCGCACCATTCGGAACAGGTAGAAATAGGCGCACCAAAAGGCCAGCATGCCGCCGCCGATGGCGTAGCGGGCGCCGTCACCGTTGATCGTCTGCCGGCCGATGCCTTCGAGCAGGCCGGCAAACAGCAGCATCACGACGACGCCGACCATGACGGTCGCCGCGATCCGTCCGGCCTCGGCGGCGGACGCCATGCGGGTCAGCTCGCCGGGAAAGGCGATGCGCGTGCCGATGCGCATGCCGGCGGCCCCAGCCAGCGCGATGGCGAACAGCTCGGTGGTGCCGTGGATGGCGAGCCAGCCGCCGAGCCCGAAACCCAGCCCCTTGGCGGCGTAGATCTGGAATATCGCGCCGAGCATGCAGCCGTTCATCAGGATGATCAGCACGCTTGGCGCGGCAAAGGCAAAGCCGAGCGCAAAGGCCAGGATCGCCACCTGTGTGTTGTGGGTGAAGAGATAGGCGGCAAAGCTCGACAGGAACTGGCTGTCGGCGCCGCCATAGAGCACGCTGCGCAGCATCTCGGCCGACGAGTCCGGATTGCGCCCGCCGGCAAGGCTTGGCGCGATGATGGCGTCGTACCAGCCCTTGTTGGACGCCACCAGCCAGTAGCCGGCGCCGGCGCCGACCGCCGTCAGTCCGACCGCAACAAGGGTTTCCCGCCACAGGACGCGGATAGCGTTTGGCCAGTCATGCAGGAAGAAATCGCCGATGCGCTGCCGCAAGCCACGCCGGGCGCCGTAAAGGTAGAAATAGCCGCGCAGGCAGAGCGCTTCGAGATAAGAGACGAGCGCATTGTCGAGCGACGTCGCCCTGGCCACCGACAGCGAGGACAGCGCCGAGCGGTAGAGCAGCGGCAGCGACAGCAATTCGTCTTCCGACAGCGTGCGCGGCGCTCGCTTCTCGACCCGCGCCAAGAGCGCCTCGAATGCCAGCCAGTCGGCCTCGCGCTCCTGGCGGAAGCTGGCGAGCGTCTGGCGTACCGCATCGGTGCCGGCCGGCGTCGTCACAAAAGATTCTCCTGCTTGAGCTCGAGATAGCGCTCGACCAGCGCCGGGCCCAGCCGCTGGTGATCGGCCTCGATGACATGCGCGCCGAGCAGCCTCAGCCGTCCGATCACGACCTGCCGTTCCCTAAGCAGGCCGCCGGCGGTGACGGCGCGCGCCACGTCCTCCGGCGTCGCCGGCGGCCTGCTTAGGGAA
>NZ_RZSG01001180.1:0-1277 GCF_003997725.1 Mesorhizobium sp. M4A.F.Ca.ET.050.02.1.1 | reverse complement strand
CGCTGTTGGCGGCGATTGCGCTGCCGGCCGGCTTCCCGTGCCGTGACCCCATCGTGCTTGCCGCTTTCGCGCTCGTTCTCTGCACGCTGGTGCTGCAAGGCATGAGTCTGAAGCCGCTGCTGCGGATACTCAATTTCGAACGGGACACGACGATCGACCGCGAGGTGGCGGAGGCGCGCGTTGCCGTCATGCAGGCCGCGCTCGACGTCCTGAACCACAAGACGTCGGCAGCGGCGGCGGTGGTGCGCGAGCAGTATGAGGCGCAGCGCCGGATCGCCGAGGACCCTGAGGACGCCCAGGCGGCGACCGAATACGATCGCCTGCGCCTCTATGCCATCAAGCGCCAGCGCGACGCGCTGGAGGAACTGCGCCGCAACGGCACGATCGGCGACGAGGCCTATCACCGGCTGGAGGAGGAGATCGACTGGTCGGAACTGGCGGCGTCGCCGGCGGGGCGGTTCCAGCCGCTGACGACGTAGGAAGACGGTCCTCTGGCCCAGCCCCGTTGCTGTTGCGGTCCATTGCCACGCTATCGGTGAAACGCTACTGCCATCACCGGAACTGAGCCGGGTAACCAATGAAGCTCGTCAGCTACAACATCCAGTACGGGTTCGGCGGCGACGGCCGCTACGATCTCGCGCGCGCCGCGCGCGTCGTCAAAGGCGCCGACATCATCGCCTTACAGGAGGTGGAGCGGCACTGGCAGCGGACAAACGAGGACGACCAGCCGGAAATCCTGTCGCAGCGGCTGCCTGACTACCACTGGGTTTACGGGCCGGCCTTCGACATGGACGCCAGCGAGCGGCGCGACGGCCGCGTCGTCAACCGCCGCAGGCAGTTCGGCACCATGGTGCTGTCGAGGCTGCCGATCGTCTGGTCGCGCTTGCACTCCCTGCCGCTGCGCCGCACGGTGCGCCCGCTCAACACGCGCAACGCCGCGCTTGAATGCATGATCCGCACGCCAGCCGGTCCAGTGCGGGTGTTCTCCCTGCATCTCGCGCACATCGCCGTCGAGGAGCGGCTGGAGCAGATCGACTATCTACTCAACGAACATCGCCGGGCGCCGTCCGACGGCGGCCCCTGGAGCGGGGCCGATGACGAACCGCAGCGCAACTGGAGCAATGGCGGGCCGGAGCCGGAGAACCCACTGGCGGCGATCTGGCTGGGCGACTTCAACATGGAGCCGGGGAGCGCCGAATACCGGCGCATCGTCGGCAGCACGCCCTACCATCGGGGTGCGGTCTATCGCGACGGCTTCATCGATGCCGCCGCCGCTG
>NZ_RZSG01000117.1:0-11592 GCF_003997725.1 Mesorhizobium sp. M4A.F.Ca.ET.050.02.1.1 | reverse complement strand
TTTCCAGACGCGCCGCGTCGGGGATTCGGTCGCACGCGTCCGCGAGCTCGAGAATATCCGCCAGTTCCTGACGAGCTCGGCGCTCACGCTTGTCATCGATCTCGTCTTCACCGTCGTTTTCCTCGCGGTGATGTTCTACTACACGACTTCGTTGACGCTGATCGTTCTGGCGTCGTTCCCATTCTACATCGGTATTTCTGCGGGAGCTGCGCCGCTGTTTCGCCGGCGCCTTGATGAGAAGTTCGATCGCGGCTCGGAGAATCAAGCTTTCCTGGTCGAGACCGTCACGGGCGTCGAAACGCTGAAGGCCATGGCGGTCGAGCCGCAGATGCAGCGACGTTGGGAGGAGCAGCTCGCCGCCTATGTGACCGCAAGCTTCCGCGTGCTCAGCCTGAACAATACGGCGAGCCAGGCGGTGCAGCTGATAAACAAGCTGGTCGTCGCCGCAACCCTGTACTTCGGTGCCAAGCTCGTGATCGGTGGCGACCTGACCGTCGGCGAACTCGTCGCATTCAATATGCTGGCATCCCGCGTAAGCATGCCGGTGCTGCGGCTCGCGCAGATTTGGCAGGATTTCCATCAGGCCCGCCTGTCGATCGATCGTCTCGGCGATATCCTCAACACCATTCCCGAGCCAAGCCTCAATCCTGGCCGCGCCACACTGCCGGCGATCCGCGGACAGGTGACATTCGAGCATGCGACTTTCCGCTACCGAGTCGACGGCCCCGAGGTGCTGCACGACGTGTCGTTCAGCGTCGAGCCCGGTCAGGTCATCGGCATCGTGGGCTCCTCGGGCTCCGGCAAGAGCACCATCGCCAAGCTGATACAGCGGCTCTATGTGCCGGAGAGCGGACGCGTGCTGGTCGATGGCGTCGATCTGGCGATGGTCGACCTGACCTGGCTTCGCCGCCAGATCGGAGTCGTCCTGCAAGAGAACGTACTCTTCAACCGATCCATTCGCGAAAACATCGCGCTCGCCGATCCGGCTATGCCTATGGAGCGCGTCGTTGCAGCGGCGTCGCTCGCTGGCGCTCACGATTTCATCCTGGAACTGCCCGAGGGCTATGACACTATCGTGGGCGAACGCGGCAGCAGTCTTTCTGGCGGACAGCGCCAGCGCGTCGCAATCGCGCGGGCACTCATCACCGATCCGCGCATCCTCATCCTCGACGAGGCGACCAGCGCGCTGGACTACGAAAGCGAACGCGCCATTCAGCAGAACATGACACGAATCTCTGCCGGCCGGACCGTCTTCGTCATCGCGCATCGGCTCTCGACTGTGCGTCACGCGAACCGGATCATCACGATCGAGCATGGCCGCATCGTCGAGGACGGTACCCATGATGACCTGATCCGCTCGAACGGGCGTTACGCTAACCTCCACTATCTGCAGGCCGGCATTCATGAAGTCCGCTAGCCAAAACATCGTCGAGTTTCCGAGAGTCAATCCTCGTCGCCACGAGCACGAAGTTGCGTTCCTGCCGGCGGCGCTCGAAATCACCGAATCGCCGCCGTCGCCGATCGGGCGCGCAATCGGGGCGAGTATCATCGCGGTCTTCTGCTTCGCGCTGGTGTGGGCGTCGCTGGGCAGCGTCGATATCGTCGCAACGGCGACGGGCAAGATCGTGCCAGACGGGCGCACCAAGCTGATCCAGCCATTCGACACCGGCGTCGTGCGCGCCATCAACGTGCGCGATGGTCAGAGCGTGAAGGCTGGCGACGTCCTGATCGAGCTCGACCCGACCATGACGGACGCCGACCAGGAGCGCCAGAAAAGCGATCTCCTTTCGGCCGAACTCGACGTCGCACGGCTGCGCGCGGCGCTCGCGGAGGATCCGCTTGCGGCCTTCCGACCGCCGCAGGGGGCAAGCGCGGCGGAGATCGAGATGCACCGTCAGTTTCTTGTCAGTCAGCTCGCCGAACAGAACACCAAGCTCGCCGAGATCGATCGCGAGCAAACCCAGAAAGAGGCGGAACGATCGACCACTTTGGCGAGCGGCGCGAAGCTCGAGGCGACGATACCGCTGCTGCAGGAGCGGGTCGACATTCAAAAGAACCTCGTCGACAAGGCACTTGCTTCGAAGGTCGTCTATCTCTCCGAGTATCAGGAACTGGTAGGCCTTCAGCAGGATCTCAACCTGCAGCAGAGCCGGCTGCGCGAAGCCGACGCAGCCATCGCGTTGCTGAAGGAAACGAGGGAAAAGACCGCCGCGGAGTACCGGCGCGCGACCTATGAGGCACTCGCAAAAGCCGAGCAGAGAGCTGCGAGCACCGGGCAGGAAGTGATCAAGGCAGAGCGGCGCACGAAGCTCCAACAATTGACCGCGCCGGTCGATGGCGTTGTGCAGCAACTCGCCGTTCATACGGTGGGAGGTGTGGTGACGCCTGCTCAGCCACTCGCCGTGGTGGTTCCGAGTGAGAGCCATCTCGAGATCGAGGCCATGCTCTCCAACCGAGACATCGGTTTCGTCCATCCGGGACAGAAGGCGGAAATCAAAGTCGACACATTCAACTTCACCCGCTACGGGCTTCTTCATGGTGAAGTGCTCAGCGTGTCATCCGACGCCATAGTTCGCGACAGGCAGCAGAGCGCGTCGAACGACCGCGCGTTGGGCGCAGCGCAGAGCGACAGTGAGCCGAGAGATCAGGAACTGCAGTATGCCACGCGCGTTTCACTTGACCGTACGGACATGCAGGTGGATGACAAGCTCGTCAAGCTCGGTCCGGGTATGGCGGTGACGGTCGAGATCAAGACTGGCACGCGCAGTATCATTGGCTATTTCCTCTCGCCGCTGGCGAAAACCAAGCAGGAATCATTGCACGAGCGGTAAAAGAGCAGGCTTCCAGCCGACGAACCTTTGTCCCTGCCATTGTCAACTCGAGCCACGTGGCGTCGGGTAACAATGAAGAAACAGCAGTCGCCAGGAAGAGCGCGCCAAGGCGATCCGAGCCGGAATTGACGCTTGTTTGCCGGAGCTAGCCAGGCGCCCGAAACGCCCTTCGTCCGGCAGGAACGCACGAGACACCCCTCTGCGCTGGCGGCGGACATGCTCCTGTTGGATAGGTGGGTGAGAAATCAGGGCTTTAGGGCTACCCCCAATTCATCAAGGGCTCTTGGGCACGGCTGCGTGCTAGGATCAGCCCCCGCATGTGCGGAGGGGAAACCGTGGCCCTGAACGTAGTCGGCCAAGCCAGACCGAACACATTCGCCTTCGAGACCAGTGCTGTCGCCGGAGCGACGTCGCGAGATGTTCGAGGCTCTCGATCCCGTGCTGCGCCGCAATCCAGAAGTCGGAGCCTACAACCAGACTTTCTGAGAGGAACTGGAGCATGCCGGACCGGATCGTAAGTTTTGTCATGAGCGGGGGCGTCGGATCACGGCTGTGGCCGCTCTCGCGCGAAGACAATCCCAAGCAATTCCATGACTTTTCGGGCGACGGCTCGATGCTTGCAAAAACTGTTCGACGCCTCAAGATGCGGCCGGACGGTGAGGCGCCGATCTACCTGATAGCTTCGGAACGGCATGCCGACCGCGTCATTTCGGATATCGGTGCGCTCGGCCTGAACGGCGGCAGACCGATTTTCGAGCCCATCGGACGCAATACGGCCGCGGCGGTCGCAATAGCCACCCTGCAGACAATCTCCGAACATGGCGTCGACGCGCTTGTACTGGTGGTGCCCTCCGACCACGAGATATCGACCGAAAAGCAATTCTGGGAAACCGTCGAAGCGGGCATGCCTGCCGCGGATTCAGGAAGCATTGTGGTATTCGGCATCAAACCGACGCATCCCGAAACAGGGTACGGCTACATAAAGGTTAAGGTTGCGGCAAATGGTGACGGAGTGGCCGCCGTTTCGCACTTTGTCGAAAAGCCCAATATCGAGACGGCCCGCAAATATGTGTCTTCGGGAAGGTTCTACTGGAACGCCGGCATCTTTCTGTTTCGTGCCGACACGATGCGGAAGGCATTTCTCGACCTCCGGCCGGACATCTGGGACACTGCGGAACGGGCCCATAAGACCGCACGGGCCGACCTCTCAGGCATTTATTTGCCTCAGGGCTTCTACTCGACCGTCCCGTCGACATCGATCGACTACGCGGTCATGGAGCATGCACGCGGTATCGCGATGGTTACGGCTTCCTTCCGCTGGAACGACCTTGGTTCGTGGCAATCGCTGCTCGAAGCCAGCCCGACGGACCGCGACGGAAATGTCGTAGCGGGCGACGTCGTCGCCATGGATTGCGGCAGCTCCTACCTCAGAAGCCAGGGCAGGCTGCTGACCGTCATCGGAATGAAGGATGTGGCGGTGGTGGCGACCCCGGACGCAGTGTTCGTCGCTCCGGTCACCCACAGCCAGAACGTGAAGAAGGTTGTCGAACAGTTAGAGAAGAGCGGACGCCTCGAGACGAAGTTCACGGCGTCGGAAGACCGCGTCATAATCAGCGGATCATGGCGAAAGCGCGTCGAGCACTGGCTCTTCAACGAGACGCTGCCGCTGTGGTCCACTGCAGGTGTCGACGATGTGCATGGCGGCTTCCACGAGGCTCTCGGTTTCGATGCAAGGCCGTTAGGCAAGCCCAAGCGCATGCGGACGATGGCTCGCCAGATCTACGCTTTCGCGGTCGCCAAGGAACGCGGCTGGGCCGGACCGGCCGACAGGCTCATCAGCCACGGCATCGACTTCATCGCGAAATACGGTCGCACCGACCGCGGCGGCTGGGTTCGCAGCCTCAATTCCAACGGCAGCGTGGTCGACCCGGTGGAGGACGCCTACGACCATTCCTGTGTGCTCCTGGCGCTTGCCCATGCTCATCGATGCGGCGATCGGGATGCCTTGCGGCTTGCTCAAGAGACATTTCATTTCATCGACACCCATCTCGAGGACGGCTGCTTGAACGGCTTCCTGGAGAGCCCTGGCTGGAGTGGGGTGCGGTTCTCGAACCCGCATATGCACATGCTGGAATCCTTCCTTGCCTGGTATGGCGTCACCGGCGACCGCAGCTACCTGCGTCGGGCGGCACGCATCATCGATCTTTTCCGGAGTCACTTCTTCGACCAGGAGAGCTGGACGCTTGGCGAACGCTTCGATGTCGACTGGCTGCCGCTGCCTGGAGACGACGGTCAGTGGACCGAACCGGGGCACCATTTCGAATGGGCCTCGCTCCTTGTCGATTTCACGCGGGCAAGTGGGCAGAAAGACTTGGCAGTCTACGCAAGGAAGCTCTATTCGTCGGCGATCGCCAGCGGATTGAACCGGGCCACCGGTCTGGCTTATGCGGCCGTGTCGCGGCAGGGAATGCCCTTCGACCGGCTCTCTCGCAGTTGGCCGCAATGCGAGGCCGTCAAGGCGGCCATCGCCCTGGACGGCATTGGCGGGCCTGATCTGAAACCCGAGATCGAAGCTCGTGTCGCCCGCCTCTTCCGATGGCATATCGATCCAGCACCGCTTGGCTTGTGGGTTGACAGGATTGACGAGCGCGGAAGGTCAGTGGCGACGGAGGTCCCCGCGAGCATCTTCTACCATCTGGTAACGGCGTTGATGCAGTACCTGGACAAGACCGAAGGGCAGGTAGAGCCCTTCCCGCTCCCGGGGTCCGATGCCGGCGGCCCCACTCGGACGCAGGTCTACGGTTGATCAAGGATCGGCCGTTCGTCGGATGCGGAGGAGACGTCCAAATCCGACGAACTTTCCCTACTCGCGCGCAAGGGTGAGACGATGACACGCGTGCAACGCGCTGCCGATGGAATGGCGGGTCCGTCGCACGGCGCGGCGTTGAACACCTGCAGGGCCGGCGATGCGGGGCGAGTCGCCGATTGTCGAAATGGCAGCCAGCTGAAACCAAAGTCTTCCAAGGAGCCTGGAAGCGCGGCAGCCAAGAGATGCCGGCGCCGAATGGCGAGGCAGAGGTCAAATGCGCGGTATGCAATCCCACCCATCGCTACGATCCGGACTTCGCTTTCAAGCGGGTCAAGGCCGAGGCCCACATCAGGGATGATCCGGTTGCTACCCCTGCTTCGTCCATATGGATGTGTTTCGCCTGTTTCAGCCGAAGTTTATATTTCTTTGCCAGCCGGTTGCCGTTTCCTCAGGCAACGCCGGTAAGGCTCGGCTCTCTGTCATGTGAACGACAAGAGCGCGCCGGGCCGCAAAACGTCCGCGATCACGCCACAGGCACCGACGGATTGGCTGGTAGCTTGTTAGGGCGGTGGATTTTTTGTTCGCCTGGCCGGCGCCATATACCCCACCCAAACACGCCCAATGTGGCGCCGGCCACCTTCCACTGTGTCAGAAGTCCCGGACGGCGGCACCAATTTGACTCGCCAACGCCTGACTAAAGCCCAGGGTGCATCGTCACTGGCCATTGAACGGGCGCTGAGAATGAGCGCTCGCTTATGACGGGTAAGCTGACCGGTTTTTCAGCCCTGCGGCCGAACCTGCGGCAGGGCGGCGTCGAGCGACCGCTCGAACGCATCGACCAGCGTATCCACCTGGGGCTCGGTGATGATCAGGGGCGGGCAGAAGGCGATGGCGTCGCCCATGTTGCGCGAAATGACGCCATTCTGCTGCAGGAACCCGTTGACCAGCGCACCGAGGGCGGCAGGCTTGCCCCATGGCGCCTTGCTCGCCTTGTCGGTGACCAGCTCGACGGCGGCGATCAGGCCAACGCCGCGCACCTCGCCGACCAGCGGATGCGAGGCCAGCCTGCGCAGCCTTGCCTGCAGATGCGCGCCGATGGTGCGCGCGTTGCCGACGAGGTCGCGTTCCTCGATCAGCTTGATATTCTCCAGCGCGACGGCCGCGGCGACGGGATGGCCGCCGCCGGTGAAGCCGTGGCCGAAGGTGCCGATGCGATCGCTTTCATCGGCGATCGGCTCGAACACCTTGTCGTTGATGAGCAATGCCGAGATCGGCAGATAGGAGGAAGAAATCTGCTTCGACAGAACCATGATGTCAGGCTTGATGCCGAAGGTCTGCGAGCCGAACATCTCGCCGGTCCGGCCAAAGCCGCAGATGACCTCGTCGGCAACGAGCAGGATGTCGTATCTCGACAGCACGGACTGGATCTTCTCCCAATAGCCGGCGGGCGGAACGACGACGCCGCCGGCGCCCATGATCGGCTCGCCGAAGAAGGCGGCGATGGTCTCCGGTCCCTCGGCAAGGATCAGCGTCTCCAACTCGTCGGCGAGACGGCTGGAGAACTGCTCTTCGCTCTCGCCCGGCCTGGCATCGCGCCAATGGTGCGGCGTCGACGTGTGCAGCACATTGGCGATCGGCAGGTCGAAAGAGAGATGGTTGTTCGGCAGCCCGGTCAGGCTTGCCGCGGCAACGGTCACGCCGTGGTAGCCGCGCTTGCGGCTGATGATCTTCTTGCGCGCCGGCTGGCCGAGCGCGTTTGACCGGTACCAGATCATCTTGATGGCCGTATCGTTGGCCTCGGAGCCGGAATTGGTGAAGTAGGCCTTGCTCATGGGCACTGGCGCCATCTGCACCAGTTTCTCGGCCAGGTCGATCAGCGGCGAATGCGCCTTCGATCCGAAGTCGTGATAATAGGGCAGCTTCGACATCTGCCGCGTGGCCGCCTCGACCAGGCGCTTTTCCGAGAAGCCGACGGCGACGCTCCACAGCCCTGCCATCGCCTCGATATAGCGGTTGCCGGCAATGTCCTCGACATAGATGCCGTCGCCCTTTTCGATGACGAGCGGGCCCGTTTCCTGATGCTTGCGGGCATTGGTGTAGGCATGCAGGTGGAAGCGGATATCGCGGGCTTCAGGGGAATTGGGTCGGGCGTCCATGATGGCTCCTGTCTGCAGGCGTGCAGCCGAAACAGAACCGTCTCGTCTGATGAGCGGTCCAGGGATTACTCGCGTTTGGGATGCTTGATGCATCATGGCGGCAGGTGGCCGCAAGAGCCGCTGTGTCATGATCGATAGCGCCATGTGGTTCCCCAACTCAGTTCCAAATGATCCCGATGCCGCGGCCACGCACCTGATCGCCGGCACTGGACAACAAGGCTATGATCCTTGAAGGCTGCGACGCGCCGCTTGCGCAACCAGATGGACGGGGGCATGGAACAGGTCGATTGCATCGTCGCCGGCGCCGGCGTCATCGGTCTGGCGGCTGCGCGCGCCATGGCCGCACAAGGCCTGGACACGCTGATACTCGAAGCCGCCGACGCCATCGGCACCGAGACGAGTTCACGAAATTCGGAGGTCGTCCACGCCGGCATCTATTACCAAAAGGGGTCGCTGAAGGCGCGGTACTGCGTTGATGGGCGCGAGCTTCTGTACCGCTACTGCGCCGAGCGGTCGATCCCGCACCGGCGTTGTGGCAAGCTCATCGTCGCAACAGACGGGGCGCAGGAACCGGTGCTTTCCTCCATTCGCGGCAATGCCGCCGCTTGCGGAGTTGACGACCTGCGTTTTCTGTCCGCAGCCGAGGCGCAGGCGCTGGAGCCGGCGCTGCACTGCACCAAGGCATTGCTGTCGCCCTCCACCGGCATCGTCGACAGCCACGCGCTGATGCTCACCTTGCTCGGCGAGGCCGAAGCGGACGGCGCCATGCTGTCGCTCAACACGCGTGTGGTTTCCGGTCGTATCGGAACCGGCGGCATCGTCCTCGAGACGATGGACACCGCAAGCGGCGAGCGTTTCGAGATCGCCACCTCACACCTCGTCAACGCGGCAGGTCTCGGCGCAGTGGCGCTTGCCGCTTCGCTCGAAGGATTCGATCGGCAGTTCCTGCCGACGCTTCGCTACGCCAAGGGCAGTTATTTTTCGGTGGCCGGGCGCGTACCCTTCTCGCGGCTTGTCTATCCGGTGCCCGAACCCGGCGGGCTCGGCGTTCACCTGACGCTCGACCTCGCCGGCACGGCGCGCTTCGGGCCGGATGTCGAATGGACGGACGGGCTGGACTACCGCGTCGACCCCACGCGCGGCGAGCGCTTCTACGATGCGATCCGCAAATACTGGCCGGAGCTCGCGGACGGCAGCCTGCAGCCGGCCTATAGCGGCATCCGCCCAAAGCTTTCCGGACCCGGCGAGGCCAACAGCGACTTCATCATCCAGGATGCGGCAACCCACGGCATCGAGGGCGAGGTCAATCTGTTCGGCATCGAAAGCCCCGGGCTGACGTCCAGCCTGGCGATCGCCGCGCATGTCGCGCGCATTCTGATGCTCGCCTAGCTGAGCACGAGAAGGTCATCGAAGGCTGCGCGAGAAAGACCGCGATCGCTGCGAGGCAGACCGAGGGTCTAAACCTTTTCCGCCGACAAGCGTTGATGTTTGCCAGCCCGGTTCTTCCGGCAGATCAGACATCGCCCAGCGGAGAGGTCGAACCCGATGTATTTCATGGCATTGGCCACTGACTATGATGGCACGGTCGCGCATGACGGCCTGGTCTCGAAAAGCACGTTCGCGGCGCTGGAGAAGCTGAAGAAATCCGGCCGCAAGCTCATCCTGGTCACCGGGCGCGAATTGCCGGACCTCAAGCAGGTCTTTCCGGAGGTTGGCATTTTCGACAAGGTCGTCGCGGAAAACGGTGCGCTGATCTACACGCCGGCAAGCGAGGAAGAGCGCACGATTTCGCCAGCGCCCTCGCCCGACCTCGTCGCCCGGCTGAAGAAGCGCGGCGTCAAGCCGCTCTCGGTCGGGCGCTCGATCGTCGCCACCTGGGAGCCGCATCAGGCAACGGTGCTCGACAGTCATCAAGAAGCTAGGGCTGGAGCTGGAGATCATCTTCAACAAGGGCGCGGTGATGATCCTGCCCAGCGGCATCAACAAGGCGACCGGCCTTGCAGCCGCGCTCGAAGATCTCAAGTTGTCACCGCACAATGTGGTCGCCGTCGGCGACGCTGAAAACGACCACGCCTTCCTGCGCGCCTCAGGCTGCAGTGTCGCCGTCGACAACGCCTTGCCGGCAGTGAAGGACACGGCCGATCTGGTGACCCGCGGGGAGCGCGGCAAAGGCGTCGAGGAATTGATCGGCAAGATGATCAAGCTCGATCATCTGATTGCGCGCAAACGTGCCAGGGGCGTCCTGCTTGGCAGCGCTAACGGCAAGGAAGTCTATCTCTCGCCGGTGGAGACAGTGTTGATTGCCGGGAGCTCCGGCATCGGCAAATCGACACTGGCCACGGCGCTTACCGAACGGCTCGCGGAAAAAGGTCTGCAGTTCTGCATCTTCGATCCGGAGGGCGATTATGACGGGCTGCAGGGCGCTGTGCCGCTTGGCGATTCCTCGGCTGCGCCAAGCAAGGACCAGTTGCTGCAGCTGATCGGCAAGCCTGACACCAATGTCGTCGTCAACGGCCTGGCGTTGAGGGTCGATGAGCGGCCGGACTTCTTCGCGGAACTCCTGCCCGGCCTTGGCAATGTCCGCTACCGCACGGCAAGACCGCATTGGCTGATCATCGACGAAGCGCATCACCTTCTGCCCAAGCGGCGCGAGGACACGCGAGCGGTGCTTTCGCTTGAATTGCCCGGGACAGTGCTGATCACGGTGCATCCGGAAGCGATCTCGACGGATGCCTTGCGCCTGGTGACGGTAGTGATTGCGCTCGGACCTCAAGCGAAAGGCGTGATCAAGACGTTCTGCAAGGAAACCGGACTGGAGGCGCCGGGAAACATCCCCACCCCGAAAGGAGATCGCGTACTGCTCTGGCGGCCGCATACCGGCAAGAAGCCCTTTACCGTCAAGGCGATGGAGCCCAGCCAATCGCTGAAGCGGCACAGCCGCAAATATGCCGAGGGCCAGCTCGACGAAGCAGGCAGCTTCTATTTCAAGGGTCCCAAGAATGCGATGAACCTGAGGGCGCACAATCTGATCATCTTTGCCCAGATGGCGGAAGGCATAGACGACAAGACCTGGATGCATCATCTGCGCGCCGGCGACTATTCGGAATGGTTCCGCCGTCAGATCAGGGACAAGGAGCTGGCGCGCGAAACGGCCATGGCGGAAAAGGACAAGGCGCTTTCGGCCGAGGAGAGCCGCAAGCTGGTGCTCGATGCCGTACGCCGCCGCTATACGGCGCCAGCGACCGCTCCGGAGAAGTAGCCGATTGGCGGCATGTTGGCCGCCGCCTCAGCTCGCCTCGCGCATCGCCTCGGCGGCCTGCAGGTCGACGGAGACCAGCTGGCTGACGCCCTGCTCGGCCATGGTGACGCCGAACAGCCGGTCCATGCGCGCCATGGTGATCGGGTTGTGGGTGATGATGACGAAGCGCGTCTCTGTAGTACGGGACATCTCGTCCATCAGATTGCAGAAGCGCTCGACATTGTGGTCGTCGAGCGGCGCGTCGACCTCGTCGAGCACGCAGATCGGCGCCGGATTGGTGAGGAACACAGCGAAGATCAGCGACATCGCCGTCAGCGCCTGCTCGCCGCCGGAGAGTAGCGTCATGGTCTGCGGCTTCTTGCCCGGTGGGCGGGCGAGGATTTCGAGCCCGGCTTCCAGCGGATCCTCGGATTCGATCAGCTGCAGTTCGGCCGTGCCGCCGCCGAACAGATGCGAGAACAGGCGCTGGAAATGGCCGTTGACCACCTCGAACGCCGACAGCAGCCGCTCGCGCCCTTCGCGGTTCAGGCTCTGGAT
>NZ_RZSG01001179.1:0-1280 GCF_003997725.1 Mesorhizobium sp. M4A.F.Ca.ET.050.02.1.1 | reverse complement strand
CCTATGAGGACGACAGCTACGGCGCCGGATTCAAGCCGGGCCACGATCACGGCGACGCGCGCGCCTATGCGGCGGCGAAGCCGGCTGAAATGCTCGCAGCCCCAGCGCCGGTTTCCCAGGCCGCCGCGACGGGCGGCTTCGATATGGACAACCTGCCCGGCAGCCGGCCGGTCGCGCAGGCCGACGATTTCGCGGTCGATGAGCTCGACTACGACCCCGAGCTTGACCAGGAGATGGCGGTGCCGGGCCTTGCCGAGCGTGAGGCCGCTAGGCCGCGCGGCCGTGGCGTGCTGATCGCCGCCGTGGTCGGCGCCGTGGCCCTGGCCGGTGGTCTTGGCGCCTTTGCCTTGTCCTTTGGCGGCAAGGGCGGCAGCGAGGCGCCGGTTATCGTCAAGGCCGACAACGCGCCAATCAAGGTCAAGCCGGAGAATCCGGGCGGCACGGTGGTGCCGAACCAGGACAACAAGGTCTACGACGCGGTGGTCAAGGGTACCAAGCCGGCCGAGCCGGTGCAGGAAAAGCTGGTCACCAACACCGAAGAGCCAGTCGATGTGAAAGCCAAGGAGCCGGAGAGCCGCGTCGTCGATCTTTCGCCGGCCGATACCGACGCCGCTGCGGGCACGGACGCCGTGGGCAATGCCGCCGCGACGGCGATGCCGGGCGTGGATGCGCCGGGCAGCGCCGATGCGGCGCCGGCGCCGAAATCCGAGGATCGCATAGCCCAGGTCCTGCAGGAAGCCGACAAGGGGACCAATCCGGAAGTCGTCGCCGTCGCGCCACGCAAGGTCAGGACCATGATGGTCAAGCCCGATGGCTCGCTGGTTGCGCGCGAGGATCCTGCACCCGAGGCTGCTTCGCAGGTTGCTGCCGCCGAACCGGCCGATCCGGCGCCGCAGCATGTCGCCCCCGCGGCGCAGGCCGGCGCCGAGCAGACCGGCACAGTGGCGCCGGCGACCGATCAGGCGAGCGATCAGCCGACCGACCAGGTTGTCAGCGCCGACCAGACCGAGGCCGCACAGCCGCTCAAGCCGGCCGAGGCGCCAAAGGCCGAGGCGAAGGCCGAAGCCAAGACGCAGGCCGCCCACACCCAGTCGGCCAACACGCCGGCCACTGTTCCGGTGGCGCCGCAGCGTCCGTCCGACCAGCCGGTCGACGTCGTCGGCGAGGTGAAGCCCGACCAGGTCGCCTCCATATCGCCGAGCGCAGCAGCGGCAGGTGGTGGTTCGTGGTCGATGCAGATCGCCTCGCAGCCGACGGTTGAAAGCGCGCAGTCCACATAC
>NZ_RZSG01001178.1:0-1288 GCF_003997725.1 Mesorhizobium sp. M4A.F.Ca.ET.050.02.1.1 | reverse complement strand
GCGCTATGCTGCCTCTCATTGCCCTGTTCATCGCCGCCTTTGCCTTCGGCACCACGGAGTTCGTCATTGCCGGCGTGCTGCCGCAGGTCGCCGATGGCCTTGGTGTCTCCATTCCCAGCGCCGGCTACCTCGTCTCCGGCTATGCCTGCGGCATCGCCATAGGCGGTCCGCTGCTGGCGCTCGCCACCAAAGGGATCTCGCGCAAGGCTCTGCTCATTGGCCTGGCAGTAGCTTTCACCATCGGCCAGGCGGCTTGCGCGCTGGCGCCAGATTTCACCTCGATGCTGCTTTTGCGCATTGCGGTGGCTGTGGCGCACGGCGCCTATTTCGGCGTCGCCATGGTGGTTGCCGTCGGCCTCGTGCCGGAAGACAAGCGCGGCATGGCGGTGGCGGTCATCCTGTCCGGCCTCACCGTTTCCAACGTCATCGGCGTGCCGGCCGGAACCGCGATCGGCAATCTCTGGGGCTGGCGCGCCACCTTCTGGGTGATGGGCGGGCTGGGCGTAGCGGCAATTGCCGCCATGCTTGCTTTGTTGCCGCGCACGGCGGGGTCGTCGAACAGCCCCGCCAGCCTGTCGCACGAGGTCCGCGTTTTGGGACGTCAGCAGGTCTGGACCTCGCTGATCCTGATGCTCATGCTGATGATCGGCCAGTTCGGCCTGTTCACCTACATCACCCCGACCTTGCTCGAAGTCACCGGCCTCGATGAGAGCCTGGTGCCCTGGGTGCTGCTGCTCAATGGCGTCGGCGCGACCATCGGCGTCTTCCTCGGCGGCAAGCTCGCCGACTGGAAGCTGATGCCGTCGCTGATCACCATGCTGTTCCTGCAGGCGCTGATGCTTGGCGTCATCTATGCCGTCAGCCCCTACCCCGTGCCGATGGTCGTTGCCATCGTCATCTGGGGCGGCCTCAACTTTGCCATCGGCGCGCCGATCCAGACCCGCATCCTGGCCTGGACGGCGGACGCCTCCAACCTCGCCTCCTCGCTCATCCCGTCAGGCTTTAATGTCGGCATCGCGCTCGCTGCGTCGCTGGGTGCGGCCATGCTCAATGCCGGCTATGGCTATCGCAGCCTGCCGGTGGTCGGCGCGCTGGCCATGCTGGTCGCGGTCGTCGTGGCGGTCGCATCGCAGGTCTGGGAAGGACGCAGCCGCGTGGCGCCGCCGCTGCCGGCGGCGGCTGAGTAGCGACGCCGTTGTCGCGAGCCGCTGCGCGCCAGGAAGCCCGGCAAAACAACGCGTTGCGACACCGCCCTGAATCAATTCTTCAGACCGGCAGGATTACAAGT
>NZ_RZSG01001177.1:0-1290 GCF_003997725.1 Mesorhizobium sp. M4A.F.Ca.ET.050.02.1.1 | reverse complement strand
TCCAGGTCATGTGACCCGACGAGGCGTACCAGTCGCCGGAGGTGGAATCGACGCGGGTCAGCGCCTCTTCGTAGCCGAGCAGCAGCGCCTCATGGCTGGTGTAGAAATCGGTCTCGCGCAGCGCGAAGTTGGTTTCGGAGGTAATGCCGACTGCGCGCATGAAGTCCATGGTCTCTGTGATGCGGTTGGCGAGCGACTCGTACTTTTCGCCCTGCGGGCTGTCGGAGACGAAACCAAGCATCCAGCGATGCACATTCTCCAGGCTGGCATAACCACCCTGGGCGAAGGCGCGCAGAAGGTTGAGCGTCGCCGCCGACTGGCGATACGCCATCTCCTGACGGGCGGGATCGGGAATGCGCGACTTGGCGTCGAACTCGATGCCGTTGATGATGTCGCCGCGATAGCTGGGCAACGTCACGCCGGCCTTGGTCTCATTGTCGGAAGAGCGCGGCTTGGCGAACTGGCCGGCGACGCGGCCGACCTTCACCACCGGCTGCGCGCCGGCGAAGGTCAGAACGACGGACATCTGCAGGAAGACGCGGAAGAAGTCGCGGATGTTGTCCGCGCCATGCTCGGCGAAGCTCTCGGCGCAATCGCCGCCCTGGAGCAGGAATGCATCACCGGCGGCAACGGCCGCCAACTGCTTCTTCAGTTTGCGCGCCTCACCGGCGAAAACCAAAGGCGGAAAGGTGGCGAGTTGGGCTTCCGTGTTCTTCAGCGCGGCAAGGTCCGGATAGGCGGGAACCTGCTTGATCGGCTTTTCTCTCCACGAATTCGGCGACCATTTCGTCATCGTTGCACCCAAACGCCCTTCAGCGGCAATTCCAGGAAAAGCGTGATTCCGCGCGGAATTGCGTCAAACAAACAGATGAACGGGCACCCTCGCCCGCCATTCCAGCCCAATATGGGGTGGCGGCTCCTTACACGAAGCCGAATTCCTATTCTAGACCGGAATTTGAGCGCTGGCGAATGAGCGTTGCTGGCCAAGGTGTGTTGAGATTCAGGTTAGGCCGAGCCGAAAATGGTGATTTCCGAGAACCGGAGCGGAGCGTACTCAAGTACGTGAGCACCAGAAGCGCAGGGAAACCGCCATTTGCAGGCCGGCATCAACTGAAACTCAACACACCTAGGCGGCTTTCTCCACCAGCCGCGCCAGCTGCGTCATCACCACGGCCGAGCCCGCTAGTCGCTTTTCGGCGTTCGGCCAGTCGCGGATGAAGACGACGCTGTGATCGGGCCGGATCTTGGCCAGCGAGCCCTGCTCGCCGATGAACTTGACCAGCCCGACCG
>NZ_RZSG01001176.1:0-1293 GCF_003997725.1 Mesorhizobium sp. M4A.F.Ca.ET.050.02.1.1 | reverse complement strand
ACATAGGGCCAGATAAGGTCGCCCGAGCGCAGCATGTTGAAGGCGGTCGCCATCTTGGTGCCGTCGAGATAGCCCTTCTCGTTCATCGAGCGCTCGACCGCCGCCACCTGATCCTCGTCGACGAACACTTTCAGGTCGCCGGCATGGGTGAAGTCGACCTGCGTGGTGAAGAAGGTCGCCGATTTGATGCGGTTGTCGCCTTCCTGCGCCAGCAGCGCCAGGGCCGCCGCCAGCAGCGTGCCGCCGACGCAGTAGCCGATGGCGTTGACTTCCTTCTCGCCGGTGGCCTTCTCGACCATGTCGAGGCCGAATTGCAGGCCTTCGCGGATATAGGCTTCCCAACCCTTGGAGCCGTGGCGCTCGTCCGGATTGATCCAGGAGATGACGAAGACGGTATGGCCTTGCTCGATCGCCCAGCGGATGAAGGATTTCTGTGGGTTGAGATCGAGGATATAGAACTTGTTGATCCATGGCGGGCAGATCAGCAAGGGGCGCTTGAGCACTGTCTCGGTCGCCGGATCGTATTGGATGATCTCGGCGACGTCGCTGCGGCCGACCACCTTGCCGGGCGTCGTCGCTACGTTCTTGCCGATCTCGAAGGGCGAGTAGTCGGCCTGCCTGAGCTTCAGGTCGCCCTTGCCGGCGGCGATGTCCTCGGCCAGCATCTTCATGCCGCGTACCAGATTCTCGCCATTGGACGCGACGGTCTCGCGAAACAGCTCCGGATTGGTCAGGATGAAGTTCGACGGCGCGATCGCGTTCGACACCTGCTTGACGTAGAAGCTGGCCTTGTGGCGGGTGTGCTCGTCGAGCCCCTCGGCATGCTCGACCAGATCGCCTGCCCAGCGCGAGGTGACGAGATAGGCCTGCTTGAGGAAATCGAAGAAGGCGTTGCGGCCCCATTCCGGGTCCTGGAAGCGCTTGTCGCCGCGTTCGGGCTTGACGGCGTCGTCCGGCGCCTCGGCATTCGGGCTGACGCGCTGGATGGCGTTTGCCCACACCGTCATGTAGCCGGCGAAGAGCCGCGTCTGCGCTTCCAACGCGCGCTGCGGATCGGAGAGCCAGTATTCGCTGAGCTTAGAGAAGGTCTTGACCATGTCGACCACCGGCTCGGCGACATGGTCGCGCACCTCCCCCTTCTCGCGCGGCTCGGCCCAGGCGGAAGCCGCCTTGCCGGCCTGCTCGATCATACGCGCCATGTTCAACGCGAAGCGTTCAGGGTCCTTGACCAGATATTGCTCGACCGTCGAAGGTCCGCCATCTTCCGCTTTGTCCGAATCGGGCGCTTTGGAC
>NZ_RZSG01001175.1:0-1294 GCF_003997725.1 Mesorhizobium sp. M4A.F.Ca.ET.050.02.1.1 | reverse complement strand
AACCGCCACGCGCGTCGCCGGCAGCGAGCCACTGAAAATCAACACGCCGATGAATCCGTTCACCCAGCCACTCGCGGTCTTGTCCATTGCAGGCCTCATCTCTTTCGCCCTCTATCGGGCAGAGCCCTATGGTGCGGCCAGAGACAATGCGGTACAGTTTTGCAAAACTGTAATGGCCGATTGGGCAATACAGATGACCGAACTCGCTCTGGAACCCGACGCTGCGCGCACTTTTGCCGCAACCACGCTTGTCGAAACTGTCATGGCGACCATCCGTCAGCGGATCGCTGCCCGCAGCCTGACGCCTGGGGCGCGGCTGCCGTCGATCCGCGCCTTCGCCAAATCCATGCGAGTTTCGAAATCCACCGTCGTCGAGGCCTATGAGAGGCTCGCCGCCGAAGGCACGATCCGCTCGCGCCCGGGGTCGGGCTTCTACGCCGCCGGCCAGCTGGCGCCCTTGTCGCTGGCCGAGATCGGCCCCCGGCTTGACCGCGAGGTCGATCCGCTCTGGGTCTCGCGCCAGTCGCTGGAAGCCGGCGACGAGGTGCTAAAACCCGGCTGCGGCTGGCTGCCAGCCGCATGGATGCCGCAGGCCGCCTTGCGGCGGGCGCTGCGCACGGCGGCTCGCGCCGACGATGTCGCGCTTGCCGATTACGGTACGCCGCTCGGCCTGGCGCCGTTGCGGCACTTGCTGGTGCGGCGCATGGCCGGGCATGGCATCGAAGCCTCGCCCGAACAGATCATGCTGACGGAATCGGGCACCCAGGCCATCGATCTCCTGTGCCGCTTTCTGATCGAACCCGGCGACACCGTGCTGGTCGACGACCCCTGTTATTTCAACTTCCACGCCTTGCTGCGCGCCCATCGCGCCAAGGTCGTCAGCGTTCCCTACACACCGTCGGGCCCGGACATCGACCTGTTCGCCGAGGTGCTGGCCGAGCACCGGCCGCGCCTCTACATCACCAATTCCGGCATCCACAATCCGACAGGCGCGATCCTGTCGCCGGTCACCGCCCACCGGCTGCTCAAGCTCGCCGACCAGGCCGACCTCACCATCGTCGAGGACGATATCTTCGCCGATTTCGAGCATAGCCCGGCCCCGCGCCTGGCGGCGTTCGATGGCCTCAACCGCGTCGTCCAGATCGGCAGCGTCTCCAAGACGCTGTCGGCCTCGGTGCGCTGCGGCTTCATCGCCGCGCCCCGCGACTGGATCGAGCAGCTCACCGATCTCAAGATCGCCACGACCTTCGGCGGCGGCAGGCTGGCGGCCGAACTGGTGCTGACCCTGCTGAAG
>NZ_RZSG01001174.1:0-1298 GCF_003997725.1 Mesorhizobium sp. M4A.F.Ca.ET.050.02.1.1 | reverse complement strand
GAATTCTCATCCGCGCAAATGTGTCACGATTCCAGATAAGTGTCCGCCCAGTTCGACACCGCCCAGCGCGGGTTGTTGGCGATGTTGCCGACCGTATCGCGGGCGACGCTGATGAAGCTCCATTCTGCGACGTTGATCAGCGGGAGATCCGCCGCGACCTTCTTCTGGAATTCCTTGTAGAGCTCGGTGCGGGCGGCGGTATCGAGCGTCTCCGACGCCTTGGCGATCAGCGCATCCAGTTCCACGTTCCTGTAGCCGCCCTGGTTGGAGAAGGGCACGCCATCCGGGATGCCGCTCTGTACGAGAATGGTGGTCGAGATCGCCGGGTCGCCGCGGAACACCGGCGGGCCGACGGCGAGGTCGAAGGCATGGTCAGTGTAGACGGCCTTGATGTGGGCGGGAGAGTCGTTGTTGACCAGTTCGGCGTCGATACCGACGGCGGCGAGCGCCTGGCGCAGATAGTCGCCGAACTGCTTGGTCTCGTTGAAGTAAGGCGCCGGCAGGAGCTTCAGCGAGAAGCGGTTGCCGTCGGGGCCTTTCTTGTAGCCGGCCTCGTCGAGAAGCGCATTGGCCTTGGCGACGTCGAATGCATAGGTCGGCACGTCGGCGGTGTAGAACTGCGGATCGTTCTTCGGCACCGGGCCGGTCGCGGTGGCGGCGTAGCCGAGGAAGATCGTCTTGACGACGAAGTCCTTGTCGATGGCATGCGCGATCGCCTGGCGCACTTTCAGATCGGCCAGCTCCTTGCGGCGGTGGTTGATCTCGACGACGAGCTGGTAGGTCAGGCCTTCATAGCCCTTGGTGATCACCTTCAGGCCAGGCACCTTGGAGATGCGGTCGAGGTCGGCGAGCGGCACTGCGGAAAAGGCGGCGAGCTGGATTTCTTCCGCCTCGAGCGCCGCGGCCGCCGACGTGCGGTCCGGCAGCACCTGGTAGACGATCTCATCGAGATAGGGCTCGCCCTTGCCCCAATAGTCGGCGTTCTTCGCCAGCCGGTAGTACTGGCCGGCCTTGTATTCGGCGAATTTGTACGGGCCGGTGCCGACCGGCGCGTTGTTGGCCGGGTTCTCCTCGATCTTGCCGCTCTCATAGACATGCTTCGGCACGACGCTCGAAAGCGCCGGCAGGGCATTGCGGATCAGCTGGAACGGCGTCGGCTTGGCGAATTTGAAGATGGCGGTCAACTCGTCCGGCGTTTCGACCGCCGTCAGGTCCTTGAACACTGTGCGGCCGAGATTCTGCAGCGGCTTCCATACCTGCAGCGCCGAGAAGGCGACGTCGGCGGAGGTGAATGGTTT
>NZ_RZSG01001173.1:0-1301 GCF_003997725.1 Mesorhizobium sp. M4A.F.Ca.ET.050.02.1.1 | reverse complement strand
GTCCAGCCGAGCGGGCCGGCCTGGCCGCAATTGATCCAGTTGCGCGGCTTGTAGACATGCAGGAACTGCGCGCCGGCGATCTGCGACAGGCCGATCGTGGTGACATAGGTGGTGTCGCGGCCGAAAGCCTTGTTCATCTCCTCATAGACGCGCTGCGGCTTCAGCGGCACCTGCTCGAAATGCGTCTTGCGCTTCATCGTCTTCTTGCGCTGCTGGCATTCCTTCGCCCAGCCCGACCAGTCGCGCAGCTTGCCCGCCGTCCGCCATTCGGTGGCGACGTCAAGCAGCATCTTCAGCGCGGCGCCGGCATCCGAGACAACGCCGAGGTCCGGCGCGAACACGCGGCCTATCTGGGTCGGTTCGATATCGACATGGATGAATTTCTTGCCCTTGGTGTAGACGTCGACCGAGCCGGTGTGGCGGTTGGCCCAGCGATTGCCGATGCCGAAGACGGAGTCGGCTTCCAGCATCGTCGCGTTGCCATAGCGGTGCGAGGTCTGCAGCCCGCACATGCCGGCCATCAGCCGATGGTCGTCAGGGATCGTGCCCCAGCCCATCAGCGTCGGAATGACCGGCACGCCGGTGACCTCGGCGAACTCGATCAGCAGGTCGGACGCGTCGGCATTGATGATGCCGCCGCCGGCGACGATCAGCGGCTTTTCCGCCTGATTGAGCATCGTCAGCGCCTTCTCCGCCTGGGCGCGCGTCATCGCCGGCTTGAAGGGGGCGAGCGGCTCGTAGGCGTCGATGTCGAATTCAATCTCGGCCATCTGCACATCCACCGGCAGGTCGATGAGGACCGGGCCGGGCCGCGACGAGCGCATCAGATGAAAGGCCTTCTGCAGCGCCATCGGCACCAGATAGGGTTCCATGACGGTGACCGCCCATTTGGCGACCGGCGCGGCGATCGCGGCGATGTCGACGGCCTGGAAATCCTCCTTGTTGAGGCGCGCGCGGGGAGCTTGGCCAGTTATGCAAAGGATCGGAATGGAATCGGCCGCCGCCGAATAGAGCCCGGTGATCATGTCGGTGCCGGCCGGACCGGAGGTACCGATGCAGAGGCCGAT
This sequence comes from Mesorhizobium sp. M4A.F.Ca.ET.050.02.1.1, assembly GCF_003997725.1. Lineage (NCBI taxonomy): Bacteria > Pseudomonadati > Pseudomonadota > Alphaproteobacteria > Hyphomicrobiales > Phyllobacteriaceae > Mesorhizobium > Mesorhizobium sp. M4A.F.Ca.ET.050.02.1.1. The sequence continues at coordinate 234 of NZ_RZSG01001173.1, read as the reverse complement.
ATTGCCGGCCTTGGCCCGCGTATAGCCTTCGGCCATATGCGAGGCGCCTTCGACATGGCGCGCGAGAACGTGACGAATGGTGCCCCTCGCCTTCAGCGACGAATAAAGCGGGTTGATCGCCGCGCCCGGCACGCCGAAGGCGCACGAAATGCCCTCCTTTTCGAGAACGAGAACGGCAGCGCCGACAGCGCGCATCCTGCCCATTTGCAAACCCTCCACGATTTCGTTGGTTGG
>NZ_RZSG01001172.1:0-1306 GCF_003997725.1 Mesorhizobium sp. M4A.F.Ca.ET.050.02.1.1 | reverse complement strand
CGCTGATGCTGGTCGCCGGCCTGTCGCGTTCGATGCAGTTCACCGCGCTCAACACGCTGGCTTTCGCCGATATCTCGGGCGCGCAGCGCAGTTCGGCGGCGACGCTGTCCAGCATGCTGCAGAAGATATCGATGCTGTTCGGCGTGGCGGTCGCGGCGGCGGTCCTCAATCTGTCGCAGATCGCGAGGGGCGGGGCAGCACTCGATCTCGTCGATTTCCGCATCGCCTTCCTGGTGGTCGGCGGAATCGGCCTTGCGGCCGCCTTCCGCTTCCTGGTGCTGCCGCCGGCCGCGGGCGCCGAGGTTTCAGGCCATTCGCCGCGGAATTGACATCCGGATTTTGGGCCGATCGCCGAGATAAACTTCGCTCCGCCTTTGGTCGCGCCCTCATCCGTCTCGGGGCCGCGCGCCGATCCACCGTCTCCCACAGGGGTGCAGGCTCTCATGCCGGTCGATAAACCCTTTCCGCAGTGATCCAGAAGATATCCGCTTCTGCCGCCGCGCCGTGCCTGGCCACCGCCGCGCGGTGCGCCTTGATCAGCTCGGCGTGGCTAGTCCACAGCTTCTCGATGGGGAAGTTCGAGCCGAACATCAGATGGTCCGGGCCGAGGATATCGATCGCGTTGTCGACGATGTAGGCGATCAGCGCCGGATCGTTGCGGTGGACGAAGGTGCCCAGGCCGGACAGCTTGGCGTAGACGTTGGGCGCGGCGGAGAGCGTGCGCAGGCCGGTCTTCCATGCCTCGGTGGTTTCCGGTTCCATGCCGGTCAGCATGCCGGCATGGGTGAGGATGAAGTTGGTCTCGGGGTTCTCGCCGACCAGCGTCAGGCCGTCCTTCATCTGCGCCGGGAAAAGCTGGAGGTCGAAGGACAGGCCGTAGTCCTTCAGCCGCGCCACATTCTTCCGCACTGTGGGATCGATGACCTGGTCTGCCGAGGCGGCGAAGCGGAAAGCCAGCGTCTCGTGCCAGTGCAACTGCATGCGCACGCCGCGCAGCAGCTTGTATTTCATCAGCCGGTCGATCTGCGGCCGGACATCGTCGGCGGTCATGTCGGCATAGCCGACGATGGCGTGCGGCCAGCCGGTTTCGTCGGCGGTCTTCTGCAGGAAGGCGACTTCCTTCTCGAAATCCTCCTTGGCCCAGTTGGTCTGGACATAGACGGTCTTTTCGACGCCAGACCCCTTCTGGTCTTCGAGGAATTCCTCGATTGGATAGTCGCGGCGGATCGGCTCGTAGGGGCCGAAGATGCGCGGCACCATCGGTCCGACCAGCCAGGGCTGGTCCTTCTGGCGCCAGATGTGGAAA
>NZ_RZSG01001171.1:0-1313 GCF_003997725.1 Mesorhizobium sp. M4A.F.Ca.ET.050.02.1.1 | reverse complement strand
CGTCAATTCAAGTCAGAGTTGACGACAATTCGCCTATACCAGCAATATAGTTGCATCCGCAAGAAATGCAGGTGCCGGCGGCCTCACTCTGTTTGAACGGCGGATGTCTCGGCCGGATCGACGCCGCCCCGTTTCGGCGCGGTCAGCACCAGCGTGGCGACAATTACAATCGCCGCAATCGTCATGGCCATGAGGACGGTTCTTCCCATGGTTGTGAGCTAGGGTGGCCTTCCGCGATGGCAAGACTGGCCCCGGTGTCGGAGAATGGCAGGCCGGCCGGACAACATCGCCGAGCCCCTTGAACCGACTTCCGGAATAATGCACACCGCGCCGGCATGATCAAAACGACGCAGGCTCATCCGCTCGACCATCTGGTGCTGCCGACAGCGCGCCTGGATGCCGCTCGGGTGCGGCTGGGTTCACTCGGTTTTGTCGTGGCGCCGACCGGCATCCACCCGTTTGGCACCGAAAACTGCTGTGTCTTTTTCGCCGACGGCACCTACCTGGAGCCGCTGGCGGTTGGCGACGACCTGGAGACGGACCGGGCGATAGGCGAAGGCAATGTGTTCGTCGCGCGCGATCGTCTCTACCGGCAGAACCTCGGTGACGAAGGCTTTTCCGCTGTCGTGCTCGGGACCGGCGATGCCGACGCCGACCATGTTCGTTATGTCGGAGCCGGGATGTCGGCGGGGGAGTTGCTGAGTTTCTCCCGTGCTTTCACCGATGCGAGCGGCAAGAGCGATTTGGCGTCCTTCAAGCTGGCCTTCTGCGCCAGCAAGGATGCCGATGACGCTTTCCGTTTCGCTTGTGAGCGCATCAATGCACCGAAGATCGACCGCACTGCATTGCAGGCGCATGCCAACGGCGTAACAGGCATCGTCGAGGTCATCGCTGTGAGCGACAGGCCTTCTGGGCAGATCGGGCTGCTCACGACGGCTGCCGGCAAGCAAGGTTCGGAAGGTGATGCGATAGAGTTGCCGAACGCAACCCTGACGGTCCTGGAGCCCGGGACCTTTGCCTCGCGCTGCAACGTTCCGATAGAAGCGTCGCCGCATCTGCGCTTTGCCGCCATCGTTTTCTCGGTCCGCAGCAGCGCCATCGCCGCGCGCCTGCTTGCGGCCAACGCCATCGCACATCACATGAGCGGCAATGATATTATCGTCAGGCCAGCGCCCGGGCAGGGCGCCGCCTTCATCTTCCGGGAGACAAAATGAACAAACCCCTGGCGCCCAATCCGTCCGTGACCGTCGGCAACGTCGTCTTCTCGAACGCCGCGCCGCTGTCGCTGATCGCCGGGCCATGCCAGCTGGAAT
>NZ_RZSG01001170.1:0-1315 GCF_003997725.1 Mesorhizobium sp. M4A.F.Ca.ET.050.02.1.1 | reverse complement strand
CACCTATACTGGGGACCTCGGCTACGAGATCTGGATGGCGCCCGCCTATCAGCGCCTCGTCTACAAGGCGATCAAGGAAGCTGGCGAGGAGTTCGGCCTCGTCGATTTCGGCATGCGCGCCCTGCTGTCGATGCGCCTTGAAAAGAACTTCCCGACCTGGTTCCGCGAATTGCGCCCGATCTACGGCCCGTTCGAAGGCTCGATGGACCGCTTCATCAAGCTGGAGAAGAACGACTTCATCGGCCGCGAGGCGTCCGCCAAGGAGCTCGCCGAGGGGCCAAAACTGCGCCGGGTCTCCTTCATCGTCGATGCAGCGGATGCGGACGTGATGGGCGACGAGCCGATCTGGGCCAAGGTCAGCAAGGACTACGGTACGGTGGAAAAGCCACATGGCTATGGCGCGCCTCGCTTCGACACCACAGGCAAGGAAGTGCGCGGTTCGCAGGCTGCCGAAGGCGCCTCCGCAGTGCGCGGCATCGCCGATGGCGACTGGCGTGTGGTGGGCTGGGTCACTTCGGGCGGCTATGCGCACTATGTTCAGAAGTCGATGGCGCAGGGCTATGTGCCGGCGGCGTTGGCCGAGGACCAAAGCGCCGGTCTGTTCGAGATCGAGATACTCGGCCACCGCCGTCCGGCCCGCATCAATGTCGAACCGCCCTTCGACCCGAGCGGCGAGAAGATGCGCACTTAAAAGGGCGACAGCGCGTGTTGGATCGTGTAGGTGGCGTTTCGACCAAGCACGGTTCGAGCGGCCGCGATGGGAAGACGACGTCCTTGCAGCATCTAGAGAAATGGACCGACTGGCTTTGCGACGACAAGGCCGGTCCACTCAACGCCGCGCTCGCCTTTGCCGTCATATATTGCCTTGTCCAGGTCGTGGTGATGACGCTGTCGTCGCATTGGGCAGGCACTGGCGTCGGCGTCGATGAATCCGAGCAATTGATGGTGATGCGGGTCCTTGCGACTGGCTACGGCAGTTCGCAGCCACCGCTCTACACCTGGCTTGCCCACCTGACGGCCTCGCTGGTCGGAACCAACGTCCTCGCCCTGAAGATCGTGAAGTATGGTCTGCTGGCCGGAGGGCTCGCCTCATACTTCACCGCGGTACGTCGGCTAGGCTACTCGAGTCGCGCGGCCGCGGCCGCAATGTTCGGGCTGCTTCTGTTTCCACAGATCATCTGGGAAATGCAGCATGCCCTCACCCACTCGGTCGCCATATTCTGCTTTTCGTCGGTGCTGTTCCTGGCGCTGGTCGAGGTGTTGAAGCGGCGATCCCTCGCCGCCTATGCGCTGTTTGGCCTGGCAACTGCCGCGG
>NZ_RZSG01000116.1:0-11636 GCF_003997725.1 Mesorhizobium sp. M4A.F.Ca.ET.050.02.1.1 | reverse complement strand
CAGCACGCGGGCCGTGTCTTCCGATCGCTCGATGTAGCGGCCGAGCCATGTCAGGTTCTCCGCCGCGCGGCTGGGCAGACTCCCAGGCATGGAGCGGGTGAAGCTGTCATGCTCCTGCGGCAGCAGTGTCTCGCGCTCGACCGGCCGGTCGCTGACCACCCAGACATCCGCCGCCTGGCCGCCGCGCTGCATGGCTATGGCTGTCGTGTCCTGCGAGAAGCCGACCCGGGCAAAACCGCCGGGCATCACCGTCCAGCCATCCGCCGTGCGCGCCAGATAGACGCGCAGGCTGGCCGGCCGCGGCTCCAGCCAGCCGCCGACATAGACGGGCGTTGTCGAAAGCGTCACTGCTTCCTGGCCGACGAAGTCGCCGCCGCTGCCCTTGATCCGCGCCACCAGTTCGGCCCGCTCGGCATCGGAGAGCATCGATCCCAGCCTGGTCGCATCGTCGTCCTCGAAGGCAAGCCGTGTCGACAGCGCCGGTCCGACCACCATGCGGTCGAAATTGGCAAGCACATGGTCGCGCTCGTTGTCCTGCCCGCACCACCAGGTGGCGACGCTCGGCAGCAGCAATTCTTCGCCGCGCAATTCCCTGGAAATCCTCGGCAGGAAGGATAGCAGCGCCCGCGTCTCCATCAGGCCCGAGCCCAGCGCATTGACGGCCGAGACCGTGCCGCTGCGGATCGCCTCGACCAGGCCGGGCGTGCCGATCTGAGAATCCGGCCTGAGTTCCAGCGGATCGGCGAAGGCGGCATCGAGCCGCCGCCACAGCACGCCGATCGGCTTCAACCCCGAGACGGTGCGCACCATCAGCTTGCCGCTGGAGACGGTCAGGTCCTCGCCTTCGAGCAGCATGATGCCGAGATAGCGCGCGATATAGGCGTGCTCGTAATAGGTCTCATTGAGCGGTCCCGGCGTCAGGATGGCGACGCGCCCGCCAGTGTCCTTGGCCATGCCGATCAGCGCGTCGCGAAAACGGCGGAAGAAGCCGGCGAGGCGATGGACATGCATCTCGCCATAGATGTCGGACAGCGCGCGCGTGGTGGCGACACGGTTCTCCAGCGCGAAGCCCGCGCCCGACGGCGCCTGCGTGCGGTCGCCCAGCACCCACCAGCGGCCGTCCGGACCGCGGCCAAGCTCGAAGGCCAGCATGTGGAGGAAATGGCCGCTGGCCGGCCTTGTGCCGGCGACGGGCCGCAAATATTCCGGGCTGGCGGCGATCAGGCTGGCCGGCAGGATGCCCTTTTGAATCAGCCGGTTCGGACCGTAGACGTCGGCCAGAATCTCCTCGAAAAGGTCGGCGCGCTGCACGAGGCCGGCGCTGATCGCGGCCCATTCCTTTTCCTCGATCAGCAGCGGGACATGCGCCAGGGGCCACTCGCGCTCATTGGCGCCCGCCTTGTCGTAGACGCGGTAATAGACGCCGGCGTCGCGCAGATACTGGTCGGCGCGGGCGAAGCGCTGGGCGAGCTTTTCAGGGCCAAGGTCCTCCAGCGCCTCGATGAAGGCGCGCCAGACCGGGCGCGGATTGCCCGAGGCGTCGACCATCTCGTCGACGACGCCGTCGATCGGCTGGTAGTGCTCCAGCAGACTGTGGCTCAGCGGCTTGCCGCCTATCTTCTTCTGATTCCCCTTCGCCATCGTCGATCAGAGTCTTGGAGGCCGCCTGAGGTCAAGGGTCATCGGGAAATCTTCAGAAGCTTCTTCGTTGTGGAGCACGTAACCCGCCGGTGTGTGGCCGCGTGGCTCGAAGCGGGCAAGCCGCCGCGCCTCCGCCTCGTTGCCATTGACCGGGAAGGTGTCGTAATTGCGCCCGCCGGGATGCGCGACATGGTAGACGCAGCCGCCCACCGCCCGGCCCGACCAGCGGTCGTAGATATCGAAGACCAGCGGCGTGTTGACCGGCAGCGCCGGATGCAGGCCCGAGGCTGGCTGCCAGGCCTTGAAGCGCACGCCCGCCACCGCAATCTCCCTGTTGTCCGTCACGTTCATCGGTACGACGCGGCCGTTGCAGACGACGGCGTGACGCTCCGGATTGAGGCCCTCCGTCTTCACCTGGAGCCGCTCGACGGAAGAATCGACGAAGCGCACGGTGCCGCCGATCGCGCCTTGCTCGCCCATCACGTGCCAAGGTTCCAGCGCCTGCCTGAGCTCCAGCTTGACGCCGGCATGCTGGACCTCGCCGCAGAAGGGAAAGCGGAATTCGAGCTGCGCGGCGAACCATTCCGGACGGAATTCGAAGCCGTTGAGCTTCAGGTCCTCCAGCACGTCGAGGAAATCCGCCCAGACATGGTGCGGCAGCATGAAGCGGTCGTGCAGCGAGGTGCCCCAGCGCACGAAGCGGCCATCGAGCGGGTTCTTCCACGCGCGGGCGATGATAGCGCGCACCAACAGTTGCTGCGCCAGGCTCATGCGCGCATTGGGGGGCATCTCGAAACCGCGGAACTCGACGAGGCCCAGCCGGCCGGTCGGGCCGTCGGGCGAGAACAATTTGTCGATGCAGATTTCGGAGCGGTGCGTGTTGCCGGTGACGTCGGTCAAGAGATTGCGGAACAGCCGATCGACCAGCCATGGCAACGGGGCCGCGCCCTTATCGGGATGCGGCACCTGCGCCATCGCGATTTCGAGTTCGTAGAGCGAGTCGTGGCGCGCCTCGTCGAAACGCGGCGCCTGGCTGGTCGGGCCGATGAACAGGCCCGAGAACAGGTAGGACAGCGACGGGTGGCGCTGCCATTGCAGCACCAGGCTCTTCAAGAGGTCGGGCCGGCGCAGGAACGGGCTGTCGTTCGGCGTCGCGCCGCCCACCACGACATGGTTGCCTCCGCCGGTGCCGGTATGGCGGCCGTCGATCATGAACTTGTCGGTGCCGAGTCGCGACTGCCGCGCCTCCTCGTAGATTGCCGTGGTCGTGGCAACGCATTCCTGCCAGTTGGCGGCGGGATGGATATTGACCTCGATGACGCCGGGATCGGGAGCAACGCGGATGACGTTGAGACGCGGATCGTGCGGCGGGCCGTAGCCCTCGATGTGCACCGGCAGTCCGATCGAGCGCGCGGCGTTCTCGGCCGCCGCGACCAGTTCGAGATAATCTTCCAGCGCCTCGACCGGCGGCATGAACACGCAGAGTCGGCCATCGCGCGGCTCGACGGTGAGCGCGGTGCGCACCGCGCCGCCGATCTCGGCGATCTGCTGTTCGACACGGTCCTGCTGGCCGACCACTGCGGTGAACGACACCGCCTGCTGGCGGCGCGCCATATCGTCGGCGCCTTCCAGTTCGGCCGGCGACGCTACCGGCAAAATGGCCGCGCGCTCCGGCAGCGGGCCACGCGGAACCGATGGGTCGACCGGCACGATGTAGGGGAATTGCGCCGGCGGCACATAGGGCAGAGTGCCAAGCGGCAAGCGATAGCCGACCGGCGAATCGCCGGGAACCAGGAACAACCGGCCACGCCTGGTCTTCCATTTCTCCGATCGCCAGCGCGGCCCCGCTGCCTGGCTGTTCCAGCGCTGCACCGGCAGCACATAGCCCGACGGTTTGGTCAGGCCGCGCTCGAACACCCGCGCCATGCGGCTGCGCTCTTCCGGGTCCTCCAGCTTGGAATTGGACGGATCGACATTGTCCGGCAGCTTGCCTTCCTTGAGCAGCCATTCGGCCGGATCCTCATAGGCCTCGCTGACCATCGCCTTGTCGATGCCGAGCTCGCCGGCGATCGCCGTCAGCAGGCTTTCGGCCTGCTGCGGCCCGATGTCCGTCTCGCTCCTTTCGCGCGCGATCAGGGACGGGTCGCGCCACACCGGCTCGCCATCGGTGCGCCAGTAGAGCGAGAAGGTCCAGCGCGGCAGGCTTTCGCCCGGATACCACTTGCCCTGGCCATAGTGGAGGAAGCCGCCCGGCGCGAAGCGTTCGCGCAGCCGGCGGATCAATGCATCAGCCTTCTCACGTTTGGTCGGGCCAACCGCCGCCGTGTTCCATTCCGCCGACTCGAAATCGTCGATCGACACGAAGGTCGGCTCGCCGCCCATGGTGAGGCGAACGTCGCCCGCGGTGAGCGCCGCGTCGACCTTGTTGCCCAGCGCGTCGAGCGCCTGCCAGCTTTCGTCCGAAAACGGCTTGGTGATGCGTGGATGCTCGGCGATGCGGTCGACCCGCATGTCGAAGCCGAAATCGACATTAGCGAAGCTCGCCATGCCGGAAATCGGCGCGGCGTTGCGGAAATGCGGAGTGGCGGCCAGCGGCACATGGCTCTCGCCGGTGAGCAGGCCCGAGGTCGGGTCGAAGCCGATCCAGCCGGCGCCCGGAATATAGACCTCGCACCAGGCATGCAGGTCGGTGAAGTCGACAGCGGTGCCGGGCGGCCCGTCCAGCGAGACGAGATCCGGCTTGAGCTGGATCAGGTAGCCGGAGACGAAGCGCGCGGCGATGCCGAGATTCCTCAGGATCTGCACCAGGAGCCAGCTGGTATCCCGGCACGAGCCCTTGGCCGCGGCCAGCGTCTCCTCCGGCGAAAAGACACCTGTCTCCATGCGCACGATGTAGGCGATCTCGCGTTGCAGTCGCGCGTTGAGGTCGACGAGGAAATTGACGGTGTTCCTCGGGCTGCGGTCGATCGTTCCGAGGAAAGCCGACAGCAGCGGCCCCGCCGGCTCCGGCGTCCGGTAGATGGCGAGGTCTTCCCTGATTTCTTCCGGATACTCGAACGGAAAATTCTCGGCCGATTCCTCGACGAAGAAATCGAACGGATTGTAGACCGTCATGTCGGCGACGAGATCGACCTCGATCTTGAGCTCGTTCACCGGCTCAGGGAAGACGAAGCGGGCGAGGAAGTTGCCGTAAGGGTCCTGCTGCAGGTTGACGAAGTGATTCTTCGGTTCGACCTTCAGCGAGTGGCTTAGCACCTTGGTGCGCGAATGCGGCGCCGGCTGCAGCCTGATCACCTGGGGCCCAAGCACGACCGGCCGGTCGTATTTGTAGTGGGTCAGGTGGTGGACAGCTGCCAGAATTGCCATGGTGCCCCGGGGTTCGGCGTTTCACTTCGCCGAACCCTGACACAAATGCAGGCCATTCTCCAAGCAGAGATGTTGCGCTGCACCTAATTTAAGCAGCGTTGCCGGCTTAGAAAAACGCCTGGATACCAGTCTGCGCCCGTCCGAGGATCAGCGCATGCACGTCATGCGTGCCTTCATAGGTGTTGACCGTCTCCAGGTTCTGCGCATGGCGCATGACGTGGTAGCCGATCTGGATGCCGTTGCCGCCGTGCATGTCGCGGGCCTGGCGGGCGATGTCGAGCGCCTTGCCGCAATTGTTGCGCTTGACGATCGAGATCATCTCCGGCGCCATCTTGCCTTCGTCCATGAGCCGCCCGACCCTGAGCGAGCCCTGCAGGCCCAGCGTGATCTCGGTCTGCATGTCGGCGAGCTTTTTTTGGAAGAGCTGCGTGCCGGCGAGCGGCTTGCCGAACTGCTTGCGGTCCAGGCCGTATTGCCGCGCCCGGTGCCAGCAATCCTCAGCGGCGCCCATCGCGCCCCAGGAGATACCGTAGCGCGCCCGGTTGAGACAGCCGAACGGCCCCTTGAGGCCCGAGACATTGGGCAGCAGCGCGTCTTCGCCGACCTCGACGCCATCCATCACCACCTCGCCGGTGATTGACGCGCGCAGCGACAGCTTGCCACCGATCTTCGGCGCCGACAGCCCCTTCATTCCCTTCTCCAGCACGAAACCGCGGATCTGGTTGTCGTGCGCCGCCGATTTCGCCCAGACGACGAAGACGTCGGCGATCGGGGCGTTGGAGATCCACATCTTCGAGCCGGAAAGCCTGTAGCCGCCCGCCGTCTTCTCGGCTCGCGTCTTCATGCCGCCCGGGTCGGAACCGGCATCCGGCTCGGTGAGGCCGAAGCAGCCGATCCATTCGCCGGAGGCGAGCTTCGGCAGGTACTTCTTGCGCTGCTCGTCCGAACCATAGGCATGGATCGGGTACATCACCAGCGACGACTGCACGCTCATCATCGAGCGGTAGCCGGAATCGATGCGCTCGACTTCCCGCGCCACCAGCCCATAGGTGACGTAGTTGGCGCCGAGCCCGCCATATTCCTCGGGAATGGTGATGCCGAGCAGGCCCGCCTCGCCCATCTCGCGGAAGATCGAGGGATCGGTCTTCTCGTCGAGATAGGCCTCCTCGATGCGAGGCGCGAGCTTGTCGGCGGCGAAAGCGGCGGCACCGTCGCGCACCATGCGCTCATCCTCGGAGAGTTGGTCCTCGATCAGGAAGGGATCTTCCCAGACGAATGCGTTCTTGTCGGCGGCCATGGCCTGTCTCTCCCGCGCAAAATCTTGAGGTGCGGGGCTTATCGGCCCCCGCCTGGAAAAAATCAAACGAAATTGCATCACCAATCAATGAGCGTTAGTAATAGATCATGAACGTCCAGCGCCGCCTTTTGCCGACCACCAGCGCCCTTGCCGCCTTCGAGGCGGTGGCGCGTCTGGGCTCCTTCACCGCCGCCGCCCGTGAGCTCGATCTCACCCAAGGCGCCATCAGCCGGCAAGTTGGCCTTTTGGAAGAACAGTTCGGACGCCGCCTGTTCGAGCGCGACAGCCGCAATGTCCGGCTGTCGACGGCAGGCGAGGCCTATGCCGAGGCGGTGCGATCAGCGCTCGGGCAACTGCGCAACGCAGCCCTTGGATTGATGAGCAATCGGCATGGGGGCATCCTTAACCTGGCGATTTTGCCGACCTTCGGCACGCGCTGGCTGATGCCGCTGATCCCCGATTTCGTCGCCAACAACCCCGACATCACCATCAACTTCGTCACTCGAGTCGGCCGCTTCGACTTCGCCCGCGAACGGCTCGACGCCGCCATCCATTACGGCCTGCCCGACTGGCCGGATGCCGATTCCACGCTGCTCGTGCGCGAGACGGTGGCGCCGGTGGCATCGCCCGAATTCGTGAAAGGGCAACGGATCGCCACGCCGGCCGACATCTGCCGCCTGCCACTGCTGCACATGGCGACGCGCCCCGGCGCCTGGACCGAATGGTTTGAGCATCAGGGGCTCAGCGCGCCGACCGGACCCGGTATGCAGTTCGAGCAGTTCGGCACCGCCGCCCAGGCCTGCATGGCCGGGCTCGGCGTGGCGTTGCTGCCGGAAATCCTGATTGCCGCAGAATTGCAGCGCGGCCAACTGCTGCCGGCGCCGGGTCAACCGATGCAGAGCCGCAGCGCCTATTACCTCGTTGTCCCGCATGACAAGCGCGGCCATCCGCCGGTCGCCAGTTTTCGCGACTGGCTGCTAGGCCAACTCGGCAAGGAGCCGGCTGTTCTGGCTTGGTAGCTACTTCCGCTTCATGGCCTCGGCAAGCGCCGCGCCGAACGCGCCCTGCGCGGCCGGCGGCTCCGGCTGGCGCGGCGGCGCCGGCGTGCGCGGCGCCGGCCTGCCGCCACCATTGTCGCGCGAGCCGCTCCGCGGGGCACCGCCGTCGCCGTCCTTGCGCATCGTGAGACCAATGCGGTTGCGCTTGATGTCGACGTCGACGACCCGCACCTTCACCACATCGCCCGCCTTCACCACCTCATGCGCATCCTTGATGAAGCGGTCAGCCAGTTGCGAGACATGGACCAGCCCGTCCTGATGCACGCCGATGTCGACAAAAGCGCCGAAGGCGGCGACATTGGTCACCGTGCCTTCGAGCAGCATGCCTGGCTTCAGGTCCTTGATATCGTCGACACCCTCGGCAAAGGTCGCCGTCTTGAAGCCGGGGCGCGGATCGCGGCCGGGCTTTTCCAGCTCCGCCAGGATGTCGCGCACCGTCGGCAGGCCAAAGCGCTCGTCGACGAAGACACGCGGGTCGAGCGCCTTGAGCGCGGCACTATCCCCCATCAGCGCGCGCACGTCGCGGCCGCAGGCTGCGACGATCTTCTTCGCCACGCCATAGGCTTCGGGATGCACCGAGGAAGCATCGAGCGGCTCGGCGCCATTGGCAATGCGCAAAAAGCCGGCGGACTGTTCGAAGGCACGTGGTCCGAGCCGCGCCACCTTGAGCAGGTCCTTGCGGCTGGCAAACGGCCCGGTCGCATCGCGATGCGCAACGATCGCTTCGGCCAGCGATGGGCCTAGCCCCGAAACCCGTGCCAGCAACGGCGCCGACGCCGTGTTGAGATCGACGCCGACGGCATTCACCGCATCTTCGACCACCGCTTCCAGCGAGCGGCCGAGCCGGTACTGGTCGACATCGTGCTGATATTGGCCGACGCCGATCGACTTCGGCTCGATCTTGACCAGTTCGGCAAGCGGATCCTGCAAGCGGCGAGCGATCGACACGGCGCCGCGCAGTGACACGTCGAGGCCGGGGAATTCCGCCGCTGCCGTCGACGAGGCCGAATAGACCGAAGCGCCCGCCTCGCTGACGATCACCTTGAGCGGCTTCGGGCCGGAACCGGCTGGCAGGTCCGACAGCATGTCAGCGACCAACTTCTCGGTCTCGCGGCTGCCGGTGCCGTTACCGATCGAGATCAGCTCGACCTTGTGCTGGCGGATGAGCGCGGCGAGCTCGGCCTGCGTGCCGCGCACATCGTTCCTGGGCGGGAACGGATAAACCGTCGTCGTCGCCACCAGCTTGCCGGTGCCGTCGACCACCGCCACCTTGACGCCGGTGCGGATGCCGGGATCGAGCCCCATCGTCGGCCGCGAACCGGCGGGCGCCGCGAGCAGCAGGTCCTTCAAGTTGCGCGCGAAGACGTGGATCGCCTCTTCCTCGGCGCGCTCGCGCAGGTCGCGCATCAGGTCGAGCGTCAGATGCAGGGACAGCTTGATGCGCCAGGTCCAGCCGGCGACCTCCATCAGCCAGCGGTCGCCCGGCAGGCTGCCGCCGATCGCATAGGCATTGGCGATCATGCGCTCGGCCGGCTTCACCGGCGAGGCATCGTCGGCATCGACCTCGATGTCGAGCGACAGCACCTCCTCGTTGCGGCCGCGCAACATGGCGAGCGCCCGATGGCTGGGCACGTTCGCCCAGCGCTCGACATGGTCGAAATAGTCGGAGAACTTCGCACCCGCCTCCTGCTTGCCGTCGACGACCCTGGCGCGCAGGAAGGCACGCTCCTTCATATAGGCGCGCAGCTTGCCGACCAGATCGGCATTCTCGGCGAACTGTTCCGACAGAATGTCGCGCGCGCCCTCGAGCGCGGCCTTTGCGTCTGCCACTTCTTCGGTGATGTAGGCGAGCGCGAGATCGGCGGGCACCGCCGCGCGGTCGGCGAGGATCGCCTCGGCCAGCGGCCCGAGCCCCCGCTCCCTGGCGATCTCCGCCTTGGTGCGCCGCTTCGGCTTGTAGGGTAGGTAGATGTCTTCCAGCTCGGCCTTGGTTGCCGCGGCATTGATCTTGGCCTCGAGCTCCGCGGTCAACTTGCCCTGCTCACGGATCGAACCGAGGATCGTCTCGCGGCGCGCGTCGAGCTCGCGCAGATAGGCCAGACGCTCGGCAAGGTCGCGCAACTGCGTGTCGTCGAGCCCGCCGGTGACTTCCTTGCGGTAGCGCGCGACAAAGGGAACAGTCGCGCCCTCGTCCAAAAGCTCGATCGCCGCCGCCGCCTGCTCGGGCCGCGCGCCGATCTCGGACGCTATGATTGCCGCAATGCGCTTGATGTCGGATGCCATGCCGGTCCCTGTCGAAAAGAGCGGCGACCATAGGCCGGGATGCCGTCCTCGCCAACCGCGCTGTTCAGCCCCTGCAGCGAGGTTCCACAGAAAAGGGTTGCGAAGGCGGGCCGCCTGGAACGGCTTAGACCATCCGGCTCAGCGCCTCGAAGAACGCCACCAGCTCGACATCGAGCCGGTCGTCGACAGGCTCCGGCTGCGACGACATCTTGGCGATCACCACCTCGTCCCGCGGATTGACATAGAGCCACTGGCCGTGGATGCCGATACCGCAATAGGCGCCGCTGTCGTGACCGGTCTGGTACCATTTGTTGCGGTAGCGGCCCTTGGGAAAGAGAAACGCCATCGTGCCGCGCTGCCAGGCCTCGAAGCTGCCGCCGGTTGAAACCGTGTCACGGACCCAGGCATCCGGCACGATGCGGCGGCCATTGGCCATGCCGCCCTGCCGCATCATCTCGCCGACCCGCGCCAGGTCGCGCGGCGTCACCGAAATACCGCCGGCGGTGCGCGCCGTGCCTTCCATGTCGACGGCGATCGAGCCCTCGCTCGTCGCGCCGAGCGGCAGCCACAATTTATCTCGCAGAAGATCGGCGATGCGCTGGCCCGACGCCCGCTCCAGCAGCGCGCCGAGCAAATCGGAATTGGGCGAGCGGTAGCGATAGGTCCGGCCGTGTGGCTCGCCGAGACGCTGCAACGTCAGGAGAAACGCCTTGAGGCTTTCGGACCCGCCGCCCGGATTCCACAGCGTGGCGCGGCGATAGCGGGCAAATGCGCTCTCGGGATCGAGATAGGCCTCCTCGAAATCGAGGCTGACGGTCATGTCGAGCACGTGCCGGCAGCTTGCATCGCCATAGGCAGAGCTTTTGGCCTCAGGGATGTAGTTGACGACGGGCGCTTCCGGGTCGAACACCCCCTCGCCTTCCAGTATGCCGGCGAGAATGGCGGTGAACGACTTGCTGATCGAGAAGATGATGTGGCGGGCGCCAAATTCCATATGCGGCGCCAACCAGTCGCCGACCCATTTGCCGCCCTTCATAATGGTCAGCGCATCGGTATCCGAGCGCTGGAGAAATGCCGCGACCGTTTCCGGCGCATTTGCCGAGGCGACCTTTTCGTCGAGCAGCCCGCCAAGCGCCTGCGGGGGCGCCTCGCTGCCGCTGGCGGATGCGAAGGGCGCGCTCGGCACCAGCTCGCCGACATTCTGGAACGACCAGCGATTGAACGGGCTTTCGCGCCAGTTGGAGAGCAGCACCGCGTTGCGGGCAAAGCCATATCTTGTCTCGAACGCGGTCCTGCCGGTCATGACGGTCTCCGGGATCCTCTGCTTGCTTGTGGGTCAGGCCAGCGCGGCGGCTATGGCGTGCACGGCCTTCAGCGTCGCCACCGAATAGGCTGTGTTGGTGAAATCCGGATAGGTCGAAAGCTTCACCACGACCATTCTGTTGTCCCAGCCGATGTGGATAAGCTGCCCGAACACACCCCGGCACATTAGCGCGCGCGAGCGCGGATCCTCGATCCAGAACTGGTTGCGGTAGCTGCCTTCGGGCAGGCTGGGATTGAAGCCCGGGCCGTGCCTGCCGGTGCGCGTCGCCTCGATCCACTCGGCCGGCACCACGCCGCCGCCATTGTCCAGGATCAGCTTGCCGAAGCGGGCGTAGTCGCGCAGCGTCGCGTTGAAGCCGCCGTCGGCGAGCGCATAGCCGGCGCTGTCGACGGTGAAGCAGGCGCTTTCATCCGCGCCGAGCTTTTGCCAGAGTTCCTCGGAAACCAGTTGCGCCAGCCGCTTGCCGGTCACCCGCTCCATGATGAAGGCCAGCACATCGGTCTCGATCGAGCGATACTCGAACGCCTCGCCATGCGGTCGCACCTTGTCCTTAAGCCGCAGGATCAGCTCGAACAGATGCGACGGCCATTGGAAGGATGGGTCGCTGCCGGGCGGCACCGGCTTCCAGCCGGTGGCGACGTCGACCTGGGCGATCTCTGAGCAGGGA
>NZ_RZSG01001169.1:0-1318 GCF_003997725.1 Mesorhizobium sp. M4A.F.Ca.ET.050.02.1.1 | reverse complement strand
GGCGTGGGCAGAGAACGGCACCGCCGTGTTCTTCGAGATCCGACCCTTCGCCAGCGCCTCGAACGTCAGATAGAGGGTCATCATCTTGGTCAGCGAAGCGGGATAGCGCCGACCATTGGCGTCGGAAGAATAGAGCACCTTGCCCGTCTTGGCGTCGATGACGATGGCCGCCGATTTCGCCGCCATCGATGAGGCGGCATCCGCGACGACGACGGTCATCGCCAGGGCGACGATCGTGACCGCCTTGAGAAAGGAGGAGGTTTTGGAGACGAAGCCCGACAACGCCTGACGCACTGATATTTCCCTGAAATTTCGTTGCCCCGGAGGCGGCGGCGTGAGCCTGCCTCGCTTTCGGCCAAGCTATCGCGGGCAGCGTTACCAATCCGTTTATGGTAACCGCCGCGTTCACCATTTTCTGGCGATTTGAGCCTCTTTTTATTCGAATTTTGGACTCTTCCCGTCCGCCCCGTGCCCAGCAAACGGGCAAAAACTTGACTTTTGTGCAGCGCACAATATATTTGCGGTGCATTGCACAAGGGCGCCCGGGGCAAATGGGCGTTTCAACCACGAAGGGAAGCGTGAAATGGCCCAGACCTATGAGGACTTCAGCAAATTCGGCAAGGAGTTTGCCGACACCGGATTGAAGAGCTTTGCTTCGCTCACCAAGGGCGCGCAGGCGATCGCCACAGAAGCGGGCGAGTACACCAAGAAGAGCTTCGAAGCCGGCAGCGCCGCGTTCGAGAAGCTCTTCTCGGCCAAGTCGTTCGACAAGGCGATCGAGATCCAGTCCGACTACGCCAAGCAGAGCTACGAGAGCTTCGTCGCCGAGGCCGCCAAGATCGGCGACCTCTATGCCGAACTCGCCAAGGAAGCCTACAAGCCGTTCGAATCGATCGTAGCCAAGGCGAAGTAATTTTCGCCGCAAGGCACTGAAACTAGGCCAGCCGGCCTGCAAGACAGACCCGGTCGCGGATGCGCGGCCGGGTTTTTTCATGCCCGCTTCGATCTGGCGCCCTAGCCACCTTCACGATTGCGAAAATCGCTGAAGTTTGCCCACCTAGCCATATTGTCAGCTAAACAGAAGGGCTTAAAATCGTCCATCGAACACCTACATGTCGAACTCGCATGGGGATTCGAAAGAGGCAGGACTACGTGACGACCGGTTTGACTGCCACGGCAGGCGTGGTGCGGATGCAGAGTGACGGCGACGGCAACGGGGCCGGTCGCGGCACGGCCGTGATCACGCGCACCAAAACCAAGACCAAGAAGCCCAGTCTCTACCGGGTCCTCATCCTCAACGACGACTACACGCCCATGG
>NZ_RZSG01001168.1:0-1318 GCF_003997725.1 Mesorhizobium sp. M4A.F.Ca.ET.050.02.1.1 | reverse complement strand
CAACCTTGCCTGCACGCTCGACGGGTTGCAGACCCACAATGCGGCGGACATCACCCGCCAGTCCCTCACGTCGCGACATGACCGCGCCGATGGCGTCCTTCTTCTGCGACACCATCTTTCCCAACCCCAGCATCGCGGCCGTGCTTTGGCCATTCAGCTCGGAACCACCCACATGACCCTTTTCGACGCGCAGCACGGATAGTGCTTCAACGCCGTAAGGCGTCACTCCCAGGTCGGCTCCCATCTGCATCAGCCGTTCCATGAGGGCCTGGCCGTAGCGGGCGGGTACCGCGATTTCGTAGGCGAGTTCACCGGAGAAAGAGATCCGGAAGAGCCGCGCGCGCAACCCACCGCAAACGGTTAGTTCTGCGCAGGCCATGAAGGGAAAGGCGTCGTTCGACAGGTCCAACCCTTCCACGATACGACCGAGCAGGTCCCGCGATTTTGGTCCGGCGACTGCGATCTGTGCCCAGGCGTCCGTCGTGGAGATGATCTGCACGTCGAGTTCAGGCCACAGGCATTGCCGGGCAAACTCCATGTTGCGGTAGACCAGGCCGGCGTTGGCGGTCGTCGTTGTGACGACATAGCGATCCTCGGCCAGCCGGGCGCAGGTGCCGTCGTCATAGGCAAAGCCGTCTTCGCGCAGCATTAGCCCGTAGCGGACTCGACCGACCTTCAGCGTATTCATCACATTGCTATAGAGCCGGTTCAGAAATTCGCCCGCGTCGGCGCCTTGCACGTCGACCTTGCCGAGGGTCGAGACGTCGCACAAGCCCACCGCGCTACGCACTGCCTTGGTCTCACGGTCAACGCTCTGGCGCCAATACGTTTCGCCCTGACGGGGGAAATATTCGGCTCGCATCCATTGGCCGGTCTCGACGAAAACGGCACCTTGCGCTTCAGCCCACCGATGTGTCGGCGTCAGGCGGCGAGGCTGAAAATGCGGCCCTATATCGCCGCCGCCCAAGGCCGAAATCGTCACCGGGGTGTAAGGCGGGCGGAAAATTGTCGTTCCAGTCTCCGGGATCGTCTTCCCGGTGAACTCCGCCATCACGGCTAGCCCGGTCACGTTTGCGGTTTTGCCTTGGTCTGTCGCCATGCCTAGCGTCGTGTAGCGTTTCAAATGCTCTACCGGTCGCATGTTCTCGGCATGGGCGATCTTGATGTCCTTCACCGTCACGTCGTTTTGGAAGTCGACCCAGGCGCGTTTCTTGCCCGGTACATGGAAAATAGATGCGACCCCGTAGCCCGACTCATCCGACTGCGGCAGAACTGGCAGCGCTGCCGCAATTGCGAGTTCGTTCAGCGCGCGCAGAGC
>NZ_RZSG01001167.1:0-1318 GCF_003997725.1 Mesorhizobium sp. M4A.F.Ca.ET.050.02.1.1 | reverse complement strand
GGGCGCCAGGGTCGTCGTCGCCGACCTCAACGCCCGGGGCGCCGAACGCGTGGCCGGCGAGATCGGCGACAACGCGATCTGGACGCAGACCGACGTCTCGCAGCGCTCCGAATTCGATGAGATGATCTACGCCGCCAAAAGCGCCTTCGGCCGCATCGACATCATGGTCAACAATGCCGGCTATACGCACCGCAATGGCGACTTGCTTGACGTCGACGAAGCGACCTTCGATCTGATCACCGCCGTCAACATGAAGGCAATCTACCACGCGGCGCGCGCGGTGGTGCCGATCATGGAGCGCCAGGGCGGCGGCGTCATCCTGACCACCGCCTCTACCGCCGGGCTGAGGCCAAGGCCCGGCCTCACCTGGTACAATGCCTCGAAAGGCTGGGCGATCACCGCCACCAAGTCGATGGCGGTCGAACTGGCGCCGAAAAACATCCGCGTCAACTGCCTCTGCCCGGTCGCCGGCGAGACCGGCATGCTGGAGAAATTCATGGGCGCCGACACGCCGGAGATCCGCGAGAGGTTCCGCGCCTCAATCCCGCTCGGCCGCCTGTCGACGCCGCTTGACATCGCCAATGCCGCACTTTGGCTCGCCTCCGACGAGGCCGCCTTCATCACCGGCGTGGCGCTGGAGGTCGATGGCGGCCGCTGCATCTGAACGCCTGCGGTAGGCGCGGCCAGGATTTGACGAGCCGCCCGGGAACGGCATAAGGCTTGTCGAGGGGGCAGGGTGGCCATGCGATGAAAGCCCGATTGCGCAAAATTCGCAAGAGCCTGTGGCACCGCCACAAGATCTACAGGGCATGGCGCGCCCGTTCGAAAAGCGCGGCGACCTTCATCGGCGTCACCGGCAGTTCCGGCAAGTCGACCGCGGCGGCGTTGCTCGGGCATATATTGGCCAGCCATCGCCCGGTCTACACGCAGGTTCTCGCCAACGCCATCGATGCGCTGGCCAGCACGCTCTACAAGCGCATGTGGAAAGCGGGCGAGGTCGACTATGTCGTGTTCGAAGCAGGCGCCTATGGCGTCGACACCATCAGGCCGATGGCGGAACTGCTCCAGCCGCATGTCGCGGTCGTCACCATGGTCCGCCTCGAACATTTCGCCAGTTTCAGGACTCTGGAGAACGTCGCCCTGGAAAAGCGCGCCCTGGTCGACGCGCTGCCGCCCGGCGGTCTTGCCGTGCTCAACGCCGACGATCCGCATGTGCTCGGCATGGCTTCGGGCACCAGGCATCGCGTCGTCACTTTCGGCCGGGCGGAAGATGCGGACTATCGTGTCACCGACACGCAGGCCGCTTATCCCGAAACCC
>NZ_RZSG01001166.1:0-1321 GCF_003997725.1 Mesorhizobium sp. M4A.F.Ca.ET.050.02.1.1 | reverse complement strand
GGTTCGGGGCGTGCCCGAAAATGCCTTTCTTCTCCGAGCGTGCCCTGTCGCCGGCCTCGACAAAGGGGCCACCCGTGGCGGCGCGCGCCCAGCCGCTCTCGACCAGCCACTGGCCAATATCCTGATTACCGACACGGCATTCGGCGGAGATGAGGTCGCGGCCGCCGCCTTCCGGCGGCACGATGCAGGCTATCGCCCGGCCGCGCAGGAAGGCGCGGAATGCCGTCCTGGCGCGCGCGCCGCAGGCCCAGGATTTGCCGTCGACGCTGCAGGTCTCGTCCTGCCTCACGATGTCGACCCCGGAAATCGCGACCGAATAGCCCTTCGCCTCGATCAGCCCGGCGGCGGCGGCCACCGGCTGGAACAGCTTGGTCCCGTTCCAGTCGCCGGGCATTTTCCACCTGGGCGGCTTGGGCGGGCCTGCCAGCGCCAGGTCGCTCAGCGGCGCGCGCGGCTCGACACGCTCAAGCTCCCCGGAAGGGAGTTGAGGTGGCGCCACGACCTCGGGATCGATCGTCCTGGAATGGGCGGGAGGTTTCACCGGCTGCGGTGGCGGAAGGGCTGCCGTGGCCGGCGCTTCGGGCGGCATGTCGGCGCCCTGCTCGGCGGTGGTTTCGGCCACCGGATCAATGCGGTCCAGCGTGACGATGCTTTCACCGCCGTTCAGCGCGCGGCCTCCGGTGACGACGAGCGACGCCATCGCTGGTACAGCCGCAACAGCCACGGCAAGACGGAGCAGCCGCACTTACTGGCTTGCCCAGACGATACGCGCCACCCATTCGATGTCGCGCATCGGGATGTCCCGATCAGGATGATCAGGATTGAGGGAGACCAGCACGATCGACTTCACGGTCTGGCGAGCCAGCACCTTGGCCATCACCTCACCGGCAACGGTCTTGACGACGACGCGGTCGCCCTTGCGGGTGGCAGCGCCCGGCTCGACGATCAGCACGTCGCCGTTGCGGTAGAGCGGCAGCATGGAATCGCCCTGCACCTGCAGCGCATAGGAGCTTGCTGTCGCCCTGGCCGGCAATTCAACCAGATCCCAGCCCTGCCCCGCCGGATAGCCGGCATCGTCGAAGAAACCTCCGGCGCCGGCCTGGGCAAAGCCGAGCAGCGGCACGGCTGACCTGCGTGCCTGCGACGCCGGGATCGAGCCATCACCTTCCACCAGCCCGGTGAACTCCTCCAGCGAGGCGCCGGTGGCCTCGATGATCTTGGCCAGCGATTCGGTCGACGGCCAGCGTGGCCGCCCGTCCGAGGACAGGCGCTTCGACTTGTTGAAGGCGGTGGAGTCGAGACCGGCGCGCCTTGCCAGACC
>NZ_RZSG01001165.1:0-1321 GCF_003997725.1 Mesorhizobium sp. M4A.F.Ca.ET.050.02.1.1 | reverse complement strand
GAGATAGGCAGCAGGCCGAGCGGCGGCCAGTCATGTTCAGCCGGGGCCGATCAAGTCCGTCATTGCCTCGATGACTTTGCCCGCCGCCGCTCCGGTCGCTGACCGGTCATTGACCAGGATCGAAGTGCGAAACGGTATGTCGAGATCGATCTCTTTCAGCACCAGCCCGAACTCGGAATAGAAGCCCGCTGTGAACGGATCGACGACCGCGAGCGAAGGACTGCCCCTGACTAGCGCGCAGGCCAGGAAAGACTGGAAGATGTCGGCGACCGTATTGGCGGCGGTCGCTTCCAGCAGCTTGGCGCCGTCGCGGTTGCGCCGGAAATAGAGCTCGCCGAGCGAGACGAAGGGATAGAGCTTGAAATCCTCGAGCCGGATCCGCTCGCGACCGGCAAGCGGATGGGTTTCATCCATCACGCACACACTGTTGCGCTCGAAGGTGGCCACGCATCTGGTGTCCAGGAAGGAAACGCCGGCGTCCACCACCCCGACGTCGGTCAGGCGTGAGGCGACGGAGGCGACGATCTCCGTCGAGCTGCGCACCGCGATCGTGGTTCTCGCTTCCGGAAAACGGGTTCTCAACTGCCGGATTGCTTCCGGCACGATGTGGAAGGACAACGCCGCCAGGGTGCCGATGCGAACGACGCCGCGCTTCAGCTCGCGGATCTCCTGCGCGGCCATGATCAGGTTGCGCGCGCCGTGGAAGGTCTTGCCGACCTCGCCATAGAACAGCAGGCCCTGCTCTGTCGGCACCAGCCGGCCGTGCGAGCGGTCGAACAGGCTCAGCCCGGTATCGATCTCCAGTTCCTGCAGCAGGCGGCTGACGCTCGGCTGCGATATGTTGAGCGCCGCCGCTGCGCCCGACACCGAGCCGGCCACCATCGTTGCCTCGAAGGCCTCGAGCTGGCGAACGCTAAGTCCGGAAAAGCGCATCTCTTTCTCCCGGTATAGGTTTAGCACATACCGGACGAAAATCTTGATCTTTGATTCCGCTCGGTTTCCGGCCCTAGCTATGCGCCAGGCAGAAACGGACGGAGCCGTCGTGAAGCGAGCCAACCTCATCTTCATCTGCGCCGATCAGATGCGCTACGACGCGCTCTCGGTCACTGGCAATCGCGTTGCCCACACGATCAACATCGACCACATAGCGGCGCGCGGCGCGACCTTCCACCGCCACTTCACCCCCAACCAGATCTGTTCGCCGAGCCGCGCGACAATGGCGACCGGGCTCTATCCGCGCCACCACGGCCTGTGGCGCAACGGCGTGGCGCTCGACGAGCGGCTGCCCAATCTGTGGCAGGCGCTGGCGCGCGCGGGAGAC
>NZ_RZSG01001164.1:0-1325 GCF_003997725.1 Mesorhizobium sp. M4A.F.Ca.ET.050.02.1.1 | reverse complement strand
CAACCAGTGCCGTTCGGCGGCCGATCAGGCCGGCGCTGCGCGAAATCTGCGAATAGGTGAGATGCTCAAAGACGACGTAGTCGCCAGGCATGGTGAGCGCCGCGATCGCTGCCATCACCGCCGCATGGGTGCCAAGCGTCGGCACGATTGAATCGGGCGAAGGGCGGAAGGAATTGCGCGACAGCCAGCGGCTTCCCGCCTCGTACCAGCGCTCGGGAAAATCCCTCGTGTAGCTCGAAATGTCATGGGGATGGTCCTCTGCCGTGCGGGCCAGAATTTCGGCAATGATTGCGCCTTGACCGACATCAGGCGCTGCGGTGCTGTCGAAGCGCAGCTTGCCGCTTGGTGCATCGATGGGGCGCGTTCCTTGCGCGGCAAGCTGCAACTCGACCTTCGGGTTCTCGGCGCGCTGCGCAAGTACATATGTTCCGCGTCCGACCTCGCCGCTGACCAGGCCGCGTTCGCGCAGCAACTGGTAGGCGCGGCCGACGGTACCGACGGTGGCGCCGATGTCATAAGCGAGGTCACGCTGCGGCGGCAGTTTTGCACCGGCATCAATGACGCCCTTGTCGATATCTGATTCAATGCTGTCAGCAAGACGCTGATACAGCGGGCCTGAGCCGGAAGAGAGGTCTGGAAGCCAATTTGTCATGGTGACAATTTTCTATATTGTGCCGCACGATGAGTCAATCCATATGAAGTCTGCGATTGATAGGATACAATCGAGACAAGGTAGAACGAAGATGGATACAACCGACACAATTCATTACATCGGCACCGGATTGGATGGGCGCACGAAGTCACGGGCTCGCAATGGCTTCGTCGACCGCCTCGTATTTGTGCTCGGCTCCGTTATGAGGCAGATTGACCGGATGCTGGACCGCCGCCGCGGCCGCTTGGCCTTGCTGGAGATGACGGACGAGCAGCTCAAGGATATCGGCGTCTCGCGCTGCGATGCGCATCGCGAAGGCCTCCGGCCGTTCTGGGATTGAGTTCACGCCGTCGAAGGATTCGGATGGCGCCGAACACTATTTCCGCAGCCGGGCAACCCAATGATCGGCGAAGACGGCGATGACGCACAGCAGCAGAAACAGTCCGGTTGTGGCCAGCGCCGAAACGGCGACGCTGGCCGCGCCGTTCTTCTCCACGCTGAGAAACGGGTAGGGGACTTCGCCGGCGATCGGCGCCCGCAGCAGCACATAGGCCAGATAGGCGAGCGGGTAGACCATCCACCAGGAGATCTCGCGCCAGCGCGTGGTGCCGTCGGCGCCGGCGACAAGCCACCACAGCACGAACAGCGCCGGCGTCACATAGTGCAGCAGGAT
>NZ_RZSG01001163.1:0-1328 GCF_003997725.1 Mesorhizobium sp. M4A.F.Ca.ET.050.02.1.1 | reverse complement strand
CTTTGCAAGAGCCATGCGTGCCGATGCGACGAAGGCCGAGAACATCCTGTGGCAGGTGCTGCGCAACAGGCAGCTCGAGGGTCTGAAGTTCAAGCGGCAGGTGCCACTTGACGGCTACATTCTCGACTTCGTCTGCTTCGAGGCGCGGCTGATCGTCGAGGTCGACGGCGGCCAGCATTCAGAGTCGGAACGGGATGCCGGGCGCGACCGGCATTTTGCGATGAAAGGCTTCAGGACCCTGCGCTTCTGGAACGACGAAGTGGTGCGAAACATCGACGGCGTTTGCCTGACAATCCTGGCCGAAGTCCGCAAAGGGAGCTCCCAAGCAAATCCCCTCTCTTGCGATTTCTGACACTTAGCTTCGCTAAGATGTTGAAATCGCTCTCTCCCCCACAAGGGGGGAGATGGGCACCCCCACTTGTCCCGCCCACACCTCCCGGCATAGCCTGCCATGACCTGGGAGGGGAGGAAACCGCTTGGATACCAATGTCGTGATTGTCGGCGCCGGGCCGGCCGGCCTTGCCGTCGGCGCTTGCCTGCGCCGGGCCGGGGTGGATTTCATCATGCTCGAAAAGGCCGATCAGGTGGCGCCGGCCTGGCGGCGGCACTATCGGCGGCTGCATCTGCATACGGTGAAGTCGTTCTCCTCGCTGCCCTTCGTGCCGTTTCCGAGCGACCATCCGCGCTACGTGCCGCGCGAGAAGGTCGTGGCCTATCTCGATGCCTATGCCGAACGTTTCGAGCTCAGGCCGCGCTTCGGCGTGACGGTCGACACCATCCGCCGCGACAAGGACGGTTTCCGGGTCGAGATCGGATCCGACGCGCTGACGGCGCGCCATGTCGTGGTCGCCAGCGGCAACAATGCCGAGCCCATCGTTCCCAGCTTTCCCGACATCGAGACCTTCAAGGGCAAGGGCTGCACAGCGCCGACTATACCGAGGCCGCGCCCTTCATCGACAGGAAGGTGCTGGTCGTCGGCATGGGCAACACCGGCGCCGAGATCGCGCTCGACCTTGCCGAGAGCGGCGCCGACCCGACGCTGTCGGTGCGCAAGGGCGTCCACATCGTGCCGCGCCAGTTGTTCGGCGTGCCGATCCAGATGGTCGGTATCGCCAGCCGGCCGATGCCGCAGGGCCTCAACGACCGGATGTTCCCGATCATCCTCGACCTGGCGCTGGGCAAGCTCGAGAAATACGGCCTTGTCCGGCCGAAGGAGGGCATCTTGAAGCAGATCGACGCCGGCCGCATCCCGGTCATCGATGTCGGCACGGTGGCGGCGATCAAGGCCGGCAGGATCAAGGTCGCGCCCGACATCAAGCGCTTCGGCG
>NZ_RZSG01001162.1:0-1328 GCF_003997725.1 Mesorhizobium sp. M4A.F.Ca.ET.050.02.1.1 | reverse complement strand
TGTCCAGCCGATAGATGGGTAACAGTTTGAACCGGATACATAGGTAACAGTTCTCCCCCTATTTGTCCGCTGCAGCGCCAAGCGGATTGGTTAGCGCGGCGCTGCAGCGGACAAGCGTCATACGCCTTGTGTCGATGATGCCGAGCTGGTGTGCATGGAAGGAAAGAGCCCATTGACCATCCTCGGTTTGGGCGGCCGCGACAGCTTCACCAACCAGTGCCTGCGAGACATAGACGAAGCCGCCGTTCCACCTGATCTCGCCATTGTGGCGTACATGACGGACCGCGGCCTCGGCCGGATAATCAGGCTCGGGCGGCATCGTCGGCATGGCGCGCCGGGAGGATCTGTAATGCTGGGCTGGAGTGTCCATGCCTAGCGCCTCATGGGGACGTTCTTCATTGTAGCTGCGCCGGAAGGCCTCGAAGGCGTGGCCCTGGGCCGCCCTGTCGGCCTCCGGTGCCTCGGCCAGCGGCAACAGGGTCAGATGAAAGCGCTCGTGGCGCCCGTTCTGCTGGGGTTTGCCGGGCGCGATCCGCTCCAGGGCGATGCCGAGTTTGATGAAGCGCACCGCAAGCGGTGTCAGCCCGGTGACACCGGCCGACGCGAAGGGCGGGCCATTGTCGCTTCGGAACCGGTCCGGCAGGCCATGCTCCTCAAACAGCCGCTCGAATACCGGCCAGGCCTCGGCATCCGCCGTCGAGCCGGTCGCTTCGAGCGCCAGCAAGTAGCGGCTCGACGCATCCATCACCGTCAACGGTTCGCAACGCCACCCGTCACGGGTCCGGAACCAGCCCTTGTGATCGCCGGTCCACACCGCGTTCGGCCCTTGCGGCTCCGGCCAAGGTCCATTGCCGCAGGCCCGCAGCCGGGTCCGCTTGCGGGCGCTGACAAGCCCATGCCGTGCAAGGATAGCGCCTGCCGTCGAGGCCGACGGCCAGATCAAGTCGGGAGCCGCGCGCTTGAGCCGCGCCACGATCTTCTTGGGCCCCCACAGCGGATGCGTCTCCTTCGCCGCCACGATCCGCTCGACAAGATCAAGGGCTGTCGCACGGCCATGATTGAGCGGCGCTCGCGGCCGATCGTGCAAACCTTCCGGGCCAAACTCCCGGTAGCGACCCAGCCATTTATAGCCGATCTTGCGCGAAATTCCGTAGGCCGCACAAAGCTCGCTCATCGTCTCTTCGCCAGAAAGGCAATCCACTACAAAACGAAGCCGCTCGTCCATGATGCCAGTCTCTCGCCAAACCATCGCCGGGTCCTCCGGCGAGGGAGAAAACTGTCACCTATGCAATCGGTCCATTCTGTTACCTATCTATCCGGTTCGGACA
>NZ_RZSG01001161.1:0-1341 GCF_003997725.1 Mesorhizobium sp. M4A.F.Ca.ET.050.02.1.1 | reverse complement strand
GGTGATGACGGTGCCCTTCGCGACCGTGCTGATCCTGGTCTCGCTCAGCCAGCTCGACCGCCGCATCGACCTTGCCGCGCGCGGGCTTGGCGCCAGTGTGTGGGAGCGCGCGACGCGTGTCATCATGCCCAACATCAGGTTCGGCATCGTCACCGCCGCGCTGCTATC
The DNA here is from genome assembly GCF_003997725.1 of Mesorhizobium sp. M4A.F.Ca.ET.050.02.1.1. Classification (NCBI taxonomy): domain Bacteria; kingdom Pseudomonadati; phylum Pseudomonadota; class Alphaproteobacteria; order Hyphomicrobiales; family Phyllobacteriaceae; genus Mesorhizobium; species Mesorhizobium sp. M4A.F.Ca.ET.050.02.1.1. The sequence continues at coordinate 1,173 of NZ_RZSG01001161.1, read as the reverse complement.
CTTCGTGCTCTCCTGGGAAGAGATCGGCGTGACGCTGTTCATCACCTCGGTCAACGCCATAACCTTGCCCCGCCTGATGTGGATGGGCCTGCGCGACAATATCGACCCGGCGATTGCAGCGCTCTCGGGGATCCTGATCATCATCACGGTGCTGGTGCTTGCGGTGAGGAGCCTGGTGACCAGGCAGCGCGGAGCGCGCTAGACTTCAGCGAGAGGTGGCCAAACCTGCTCAAATCGCCAGGCCAACTGCTCGACTTCAATCACGATACGGCGCCTAGTACACGAGACACTGGCGTTTAACGGAGGTGATGATGTCGGTGACTTACGACTTTGCCGGCCGAACAGCCATCGTCACAGGTGGCGCCCGTGGCATCGGTCGAGCGATAGCCAGTAAGCTCGCGTTGAGTGGTGCGGACGTTTGGATCTGGGATATCGAGCCTGTCGAACTGGAAGGCACACGCTCCCTTTCGGTGGACGTGACGAAACGCGATAGCGTCATGGAAGCGCTAAGCCTTATGGACACGACCGAAATCGACATTCTCGTGAACAATGCGGGGTGGCTGGGTAGCTACAAGCCGTTCGAGGAATTCGAACCGGCCGAATGGCAGCGAATCCTGCAGGTCAACCTTCTTGGCACGTTCGAAGTTACGCATCGGGTGCTGCCGCTTATGCGACAAGCGGGCAAGGGTCGGATCGTCAACATGGGTTCGCTTGCCGGTAAAGAGGGACTGCCGAGCCTTGCGGCCTATTCCGCAGCCAGCGCCGGCGTCATCGCTTTCACCAAAGCGCTGTCGCGTGAGGTCAGCGACACCGATATTCGCGTCAACTGCATCGCTCCGGGTCCGATCGATACCCGCCTGATCCGGGACCTCGGCAACGAGACCGTCGACTCAATGATATCGGCAAGTCCGCTCAAGCGACTCGGCGATCCGAACGAGGTCGCGGCGCTGGTTGTATGGCTTTGCTCAGATGCGAGCGCGTTCAACACCGGCGCTGTTTTCGACATGTCCGGCGGCCGGGCCCGATACTAGCAGCAGAGGTGGCGATAGATTCTTGTGGGCTGGTTGAGCCGGACGGCTTTGGTGAACAGGCATAAACAGTCCAGAGCACCGGCCTGGTAGGCCGGTGCTCTACTCACACGTCGACAGGCTGCCCGGCGCGGCGGGGGCGCCA
>NZ_RZSG01001160.1:0-1345 GCF_003997725.1 Mesorhizobium sp. M4A.F.Ca.ET.050.02.1.1 | reverse complement strand
GGGGCGGCATGGTCAAGGAAAACAAGGACGGCATCGTCTTCGGCATTGCGGCCGCGCTCATTCCCTCGGCGGCGATCGCAGCACTGGCGATCTCGGTCAACCTCGTCGCCGACTGGGTGCTGAACCGCACGACAAGCCTGAAGGGAGGACGCGGGTGATGGCTGACAGCAAAGCGAAGTCCGGCCTGCTGCTCGACATTCGCAATCTGCGCATCGAGGCCACGGTTTATCCTCCCGGCGAGCAGCCGAAGACGGTAACCCTTGTCCACGATGTCTCGCTGACGCTGGAGAAGGGCAAGGTGCTCGGCCTGATCGGCGAGTCCGGCGCCGGCAAGTCGACCATCGGCCTGTCGTCGATGGGCTATGGCCGCGGCGGGGTGCGCATCACCGGCGGCGAGGTCATCCTCAACGGCCGCGACATATTGAAGGGCGGCAAGGAAGGTTTCCGCAAATTGCGAGGCCGCGAGGTTTGTTACGTCGCGCAGTCGGCGGCGGCCGCCTTCAATCCGGCGCACCGCCTGATGGACCAGGTGGTGGAAGCCTCGCTTCTGCACGGCACGGCAACCCGGGCAGAGGCCGAGAAGCGAGCCGTCGCCTTGTTCAAGAAGCTCAGCCTGCCCAACCCGGAAACGATCGGCGAACGCTTTCCGCACCAGGTCTCCGGCGGCCAGTTGCAGCGCGTGATGACGGCGATGGCGCTCTGCTCGGAACCGGACCTGATCGTCTTCGACGAGCCGACCACGGCGCTCGACGTAACGACGCAGATCGACGTGCTGGCGGCGATCAAGGATGCCATCCGCGACACGCATGTGGCGGCTTTATACATAACCCACGACCTTGCCGTCGTCGCCCAGGTGTCGGACGAGATCATGGTGCTGCGTCACGGCCGGCTGGTCGAATGGGGCGGCACGCGCCAGATCATCAAGGAGCCGCGCCAGGAATACACCAACGCGCTGGTCTCGGTGCATGAGATCGAGCATCAGGAACAGCAGCCGGGCACGGCACCGGTGCTGTCGGTGAAGAACGTGACGGCAGCCTATGGCGGCGGCCACGTCAAGGTGCTGAAGAACGTGTCGGTCGACATCTATCCGGGCCAGACCTTGGCCGTCGTCGGGGAATCCGGGTCCGGCAAATCGACGCTGGCGCGCGCCATCACCGGACTGTTGCCGCCCGAGCAAGGCAGCGTCGTCTTCGATGGCCGCACGCTTGGCAACAGGCTTTCCGACAGGCCGAAGGAGGACCTGCGCCAGCTGCAGATGATCTACCAGATGGCCGACGTGGCGATGAACCCGCGCCAGACGGTCGGCACCATCATCGGCCGTCCGCTGGAATTCTACTTCGGCATG
>NZ_RZSG01000115.1:0-11636 GCF_003997725.1 Mesorhizobium sp. M4A.F.Ca.ET.050.02.1.1 | reverse complement strand
ATGGGAGGGCCGAGAAGGGCATCGGTGTGCCCGCCTAGGCGGACATTGATGCGCGCGCCGACCCCGGCAGCGGCCGCCTGCGCTACTGTGGCGGGGTCGAAGATGTGTGAAAAGCAGGACCGTGCGCCCGCCGCGATGAGAGCCGACAAAAGATGGGTCCCGTCCCCGGGGCTGCCGGCGCCGGTGTTGTCGGAAAACTCATTGATGACAATGGTGCGTCCATCTCGCATTGCCTCTTGGATCGCACCTTCAGGCGGCAGGCTCGGCACCTTGATCTGGTCCCGTCGCTCCCAAAGGGCGGCGGCGATACGCCGCGCCAGTCGCCGGGCATCATCGGTTCCATTGCGGCGGGCCACGACGACCACCGATGCACCAATGCAAGGCACGTCTACATAGGGAAAGCCGTGCATGACACGCGCGCACGCGACGTCTTCCTGCTTTTCGATCTCGGTGCAGAGGCCGTCGAGCTCGACAAATGCCGGCAAGCTTGTCGGAACGGGTGGGAACAGCATCGGGACCTGTTCGATCGCCGTTTCGAAGTCGGTTCTCGACAACACGATTTCGCAAAGACATCGGGCCGCTTCCACCCCGCGCTCGTACTGGTCGATGTGGGGATTGAGCCGCACCGGGAACAGCGCCGAGCAAAGATCACCCAGGCGCTGACGGATGTTGCCGTGAAGGTCCAGGGTAGCCACGATCGGGATTTTATCGCCGAGACGTTGACGCAGCGCGGCACACAAATCCTCCTCAAGGCTGTCAATGTCCTCCACGACGCCCGCGCCGTGAATTGACAAAAGAAGCGCATCCAGATCCGAAGCCGCGGCCTGCTCGACCAATTCCTCACGCAGCGCGACATAAGACTCGCGCCGGATCGTGCCGGATGGTGTGGCTTCAGCGTAGAGCAACGGGACGGCATCAAAGCCGAGCGCGCCGGTCTCCTCGATCAGACCACCAAGATAGGTGCGCGCACCGTGGCTGAACGAAGAGATCTCAACGCCGCGCAGGACCTGAAAATTAGCAAGCCCTGTCGGGGCAGCAAATGTATTGGTTTCGTGGAAAATCCCGCCGATGCCGACCCGAGCCATGCTGGCCAAACCCTCGTTGCGACCGATCACTGGCGAGTTTGTAAACGAGGTTGATGTACCTCCGGCTGCTGTAGATCAGCGGACGATGCTCGGTTACCGCGCCCGCCAGGGGCCGTAGTGCATACTGCATCCAAATAAATCAAAATAGTCGGTTTGCCAACAGCGTTTCGGCGGGAGCTCGAAAATGACGCCAATGCTTGGAAGAGCCTGGCGATTTCGCGGCAGAAGCCGCCTTTTTTAGAGGAAATCGGGCTTAGCTTCCCGGAAAATGGGCAAGAAAGACCCTTGACAACGTCCAGGCCAGCTCCACAAAGTGTCGCCTGAACGCTGTCGCCACTTTGAGTGGGCCAGCGCGCAGACTCACTCGAAGCAAAAGCAAAAGGGGGAATGCAATGACCAAAAACTGGCAGGGTTACATGGTGCGTGCGCTTCTGGCCGCAACGGTGTTGTGCACCGCGGCCACAGCAAGCGTCGCGGACGACAAGAAGCTGGAGGTGCTGCATTTCTTCACGGCAGGCTCGGAGGCCGCGGCCATCGGCGTTATCAAGGATGCCTTCACTGCCAAGGGTTATGGCTGGGTCGACCTGCCCGCGACGGGAACCGACACGCTCAACCAGGTACTGCGCTCTCGCGTTACGGCCGGCTCGCCGCCTAACGCAGTGCTGATGCACTCAAACGAGGTCAAGCAGTGGGTGGACCAGGGCGCGCTCGTTGATCTGTCGCCAATCGCCACCAAGGGCAACTGGGATGAGGTGATGTCAAAGGGCCTCATTCCCCATCTGAAGCTCAACGGCGCATACTATGGCGTGCCGACCACCGTGGAGCGCACAAACTGGCTTTGGTACAACAAGAAGGTGTTCGACAAGCTCGGTCTCCAGCCGCCGACCACACTCGATGAGTTCCACGCAGTGGCCGACAAGCTCACGGCTGCCGGCGTGATCCCGTTGGCGATCGGCGGCGTCAACTGGCAGGAGGCAACTCTCTTCGAAACGGTGCTGGTGGCTGTCGGTGGCCCCGACTTCTACCGCAAGGCGATCGTGGAGCAGAACGAAGAAGCGCTCAAGAGCGACACCATGATCAAGGTCTTCGATGAATTCCGCAATATGAACAAGTATGTCGACCCGAACTACCCGGGCCGCGACTGGAACATTGCCGCCAAGATGGTGATGACCGGCGAGGCCGGCATGCAGGTCCTTGGTGACTACGTCAAAGGCGAGATGGTGCTGGCAAATCTGAAGCCGAACGCCGACTATGGCTGCGCACCGCCTCCAGGCAATGCCCAGACCTATCTGAGCGTGTCCACCGCGTTTGTCTTTTTCAAAAGCAAGAACGCCTCCGTCGAGGCCGCGCAGGATGCGTTGGCCGAGACCACGTTCGATCCTAAGGTCCAGCTGGGGTTCAACCTGAAGAAGGGAGCCACGCCGGCACGCACCGACGTCGACTCCGCCGCGCTCGATTTTTGCGCGCAGGCTTCTTACAAGGCCCAGGTGGACGCAGCCTCTCACGGCCAGGCATTCCCGGCCATTTCGCATTTCGAGGCGTGGAGCCCGGCCAAGAGCGGCATTTTCATGGACGTGGTTTCGACGTTCTTCGAGCAGCCTTCGATGACCTCGAAGGCTGCAGTCGATCAGCTCGTGAACGGACTGAAGACGATCTCCGAATAATCAACACGCTCCCAAGCGGTCGTGCCGCGGGTGGTCGCCTCACGGGACCAGCCGCGGCATGGCTATCGACCAGGGACAAATCTTCCTCATCGGTTGGCGGCAAAGCGAATGGAAATGCTATCGCTGAAGTCCGAAATCTTGACGGTGCGTCCGTCTCTCGAGACCGGGCGTGTGCGGATTTTCATCGGCAGACACGCGTCCCAGATCGCCCTCGCGCCTTCGGTCGCGATAGCGTCGATATTCGTCTATGGCTTCATGCTCTGGACGGCCTACATATCGTTCAGCGCTTCAGGGATGTTGCCGGACTATCATTGGGTCGGGCTGCGGCAGTACTACAATTTGTGGTCCAACCCGATCTGGGTGCAATCGGCGAAGAATATCTTCGTTTTCACATTTTTGTACATTCTGCTGACGACCGTGGTCGGTCTGTTTCTTGCTATACTTCTTGACCAGAAAATAAGAGCGGAAGGGGCCTTGCGGCTCATCTACCTCTACCCGATGGCACTTTCATTCGTCGTCACCGGAACGGCGTGGAAGTGGATCCTCAACCCCGGCCTTGGCATAGAACGTGTCTTGCGCAATTGGGGTTGGGAGGATTTTCGGTTTGACTGGTTGGTGAACCCGCGCTTTGCTCTCTACACCGTCGTGCTGGCGGGTGTCTGGCAGGCCTCCGGCTTCGTCATGGCTCTGTTCCTTGCCGGGTTGCGCGGTATAGACGAGGATTTGATGAAAGCCGCGCGACTTGATGGGGCAGGTGGCCCCTCGATCTATCGGCGCATAATCATCCCGCTTCTTGGCCCAACCTTCGTGACCGTTGCTGTGGTGCTGGTCCAGCAGGCGCTGCGGACCTTCGACCTTGTCGTCGCCCTCACCAACGGTGGGCCCGCCAACAGCACACAGGTGCCGGCGACCTTCATGTACAAGCAGACTTTCGAACGCTCTCAGCTAGGCGTCGGGGCGGCGAGTGCCGTGATGATCTTCATGACAATCCTGGCGATCGTCGTGCCCTATCTCTATACCTCAACCAGGAATGCCTCCGATGAGCACGCATGAAGTGGTGCTGGGGACCGGCCTTGCGCACAGGGTCACCCGCGTCATCATCTACGGCGCGCTTCTGTTCATGGCCGCCATCTATGTCTTTCCGCTTCTTGTCGTGGTGCTGACTTCGCTGAAGTCGCTGGAAGAATTGCGCGCCGGCACAATCATCGACTTTCCCACCGCCCCGACGATGCAGCCATGGTACCAGGCCATGTTCACCGCCTGCATAGGAACAAGTTGCAACGGACTGGCACCATATTTCGTGAACTCGGTGATGATGGTGGTGCCGGCTGTGCTGCTGTCGACCCCGATCGGCGCGGTCAACGGCTTCGCCCTCACCCATTTCAAGTTCCCGGGCCACAATTGGGTCTTCGCGTTTCTCTTGTTTGGTGTCTTCATTCCGCTGCAGATCGTGCTCATCCCATTGGCCTATGTGATGGGTTCGCTTGGCATCGCCAACAGCGTCGTGGGTCTGATCCTGGTCCATGTGATCTATGGCATTGCCTTCACAACGTTGTTCTTTCGCAACTTCTTCGTCACCGTGCCGCACGAGATCGTCGATGCAGCCCGCATGGATGGCGCCAGGTTCCTGCAGATTTTTCGTCGCATCGTGCTTCCCATCGCCATCCCAACGGTGGTGGTGTCGGTCATCTGGCAATTCACCCACATCTGGAACGACTATCTTTTGGCCACCACCTACACCTCCGGTCTGACGTCGCCTGTAACCGTTGGGCTTTACAACATGGTGGCGTCAACCACCGGAACGAAAGAATACAACGTCAACATGGCCGCGGTGTTCTTGACCGCTCTGCCAACCCTTTTGGTGTACGTCTTTGCCGGCCGTTATTTCCTGCGCGGTCTGGTCGCCGGATCCGTCAAGGGTTGAGCCGGGCCTGACCATCCGAGAAAGACCATCGTGAACTTGAAGCCACCGGACACCAGATCTGCTTGCCGTGAGAAATGTCGTGACTGCAATTTTTGATTTTATCATTGTCGGTGCGGGATCGGCAGGTTGTGTGCTGGCAAACCGATTGAGCGCCGATCCGGCAGTCAAGGTGCTGCTGCTGGAAGCCGGACCCAGGGACTGGAATCCCCTGATCCGAATACCGATTGGCGTGAACTATACGGTGGGCGGCCATTTGGATTGGCGGCTGACGAGCGAGCCGGAGCCAGGCGTCGACAATCGGCGCATCAAACTTCCACGCGGGAAGGTCCTCGGCGGATCGTCGGCGATCAACGGCATGATCTTTGTCCGGGGACATGCCGAGGACTTCAACGAGTGGCAGCGGGCAGGCGCGACGGGCTGGGACTGGAATGGTGTCTTGCCTTACTTCAAACGCATGGAGACCTGGCAGGGGCCGGCCTCCCAGGATCGTGGCTCATTTGGGCCGATAACCGTCAGCTACGGCAACTACCGCACGCCTTTGTTCGAAGCCTTCCTCGAGGCCGGGCGGCAGATGGGCATGCCCGTTGTCGAGGACTACAACACCGGAAACCACGAGGGCTTCGACTGGGTCCAGTACAACATCGACAAAAAGCGCGGCGTTCGCTGTTCGGCCGCGCAAGGCTATTTGCGGCCGATCCGCCACCGCAAGAACCTGACGGTGGCAACGAATGCCCATGTCACTGGCCTCCTCTTGCAAGGGCCGCGCTGTACTGGTGTGCGCTACACCATCAAGGGCGTCGAGCACTCGGCTGCCGCCGCCGAGACGATACTGTCTGCCGGTGCCTATATGTCTCCCCAGCTCCTGATGCTGGCGGGAATCGGCCCCGCCGAACAATTGCGCGCTGCCGGCGTCGATCCGATCCTGGACCTTCCGGGCGTGGGCGAGAACCTTCAGGACCACTGCGGCAGTCTTGCACAGTTCGCCTGCACCAAGCCCCTGACCTACTACTCGTTGAAGCATCCTGTCCGTGGCCTCAAGGCGGCGGCCGAATATGCTTTCAGGCGCACGGGCCCGATAGCCGTCTTCCCGATGTCGGTTCAGGCGTTCCTGCGCAGCAACCCTGCCGAGGAGCGACCAAACCTGCAGGTCCAATTCTATCCCGTGAGCCGCGACCTGAAATCTCCCAAGGGCGAGATCGCGACATTCAATGCCTACACGCTGCAGTTTGGCATTATGCGGCCGAAGTCGCGGGGCCGGCTCCTGCTGCAATCAAGCGACCCCTTCATCGCGCCTCGGATCCAGCACAACCTTCTTACCGATCCGGCTGACATCCGGGTCCTGACCGAAGGTCTGCGGCTGGCGCGTGAAATCAATGCCCAGAAAGCATTCCGCGACTTCACGGGTGAAGAGCTTGACCCGGGCCTGCACGTCCAGTCCGACCGCGATATCCAGGCCTATAATCGCCGCAACCTGTTGAACGAATATCATCCATCCGGCACCTGCAGGATGGGAACCGACGACATGGCGGTCGTCGATCCCGAATTGCGCGTGCGCGGCATAGCGGGCCTGAGAGTGGCGGATGCCTCGGTGATGCCTGTGGTGACCTCGGGAAATACCAACGCTCCCGCGATGATGATTGGGGAAAAGGCCGCGGCAATGCTTATAGGCGAGGATTAACTGCATGCGATCTGCGCCGGGACCGGCCGGCTGAAAAAAACCTGACGCAGTAAGCCGAAAAGGCTTCAAGACTTTGGAATAGAAGGAAGATCGCGGCCGGAACAGCTGCGTTCGATGCTCGTTTGCGCCGCGTATGAACAAACCACCTGCATACAACGCAAGGTTTGAGGATTGGACCCATGGATGAAATTCGAGACCAGATCGAGGACCTTCAAAGGGAGACGGAGAGGCTTGCTTTCTCAGCGTTCAGCCAGGCCGATGCGCTGGGCATCGGCAAGACGTTGCTCAGGCTGGCGGAGGACAAAGCGCTGCGCGTCGCGGTCGGCGTCGACCTCGGCGAACAGGTGATCTTCCGTGCCGCGCTGCCTGGCACCAGTGCTGACTATCAGCATTGGATTGAAAGGAAATTCGCCGCGGTAAGACGTTTTGCCAAGGCTTCGATGCAGCTTGAGTTGCAAACGAGGCTTGAGCCCAACTTCGCCGCCGAACGCGCGCTCGATCCCAGCCGCTACGTGCTGTGCGGAGGCGCGGTGCCGATCTGCGTGGGGAGCGCCATGGTCGGTGCTATCGGCTGCGCGGGCCTCGCCTCTATCGATGACCACCGGCTCGTCATTCGTGCCATCGAGACCTATCGAAAGGCCATTGACGGAAGCTGAGCAGAACTGCATACTGCATGCAATACAAGTTGCGACTAGGCAAGATGGAAAGGAATGGGATGTATCCGTTCAAGACAAATCCCGAAGACGCCGAATGGATCGAAAAGGCGAGAGGCCTCAAGGCGGTCTTTGCCCAACGCGCCAGGCAGGTCGACGAGGCTGGCGGCTGGCCGCAGGAGAACTGGCGAGACATCATCGACGGCGGCTTCCTGAAGCTTGGCGTGCCGAGGGAATATGGCGGGTATGCCGACGAGGATGCCGGCTTCAGCAATGTGTGCCACGCCGTGGTCGAGATCTTCGCCTCGGCCTGCGGAAGCACCGGCTGGATCATCCAGAACCAGTATCACTGCTTAGGGCTGGTCGCGGCGCTCGGCAATGAGGAGCAGAAGCGCCGGATCCTGGCCGATGTGGCCAAGAACGGAGTGGGCGTGGCCTCGGTCGGCAGTGAGGTCCAGCCGGGCCGCTCCCAGGTGGTGCCCCACAAGGACGGCAAGATCTCCTTCGCTTCGGATTTGACGCCCACCGAGGGCGGTTTCCTCGCGAACGGCTTCAAGGGATTCACCAGCGGCGGTGCGGCGTCGAAATATCTTCTGTTTTGGGCATTGGCGCCCGGGACAGATGATCCCGATGTTGGTGCGAGCGTCTTCGTGATCGAGTTGCCCAATCCGGGCGTCGAGTTCGTGTCCGGTTGGGAAGAGGCCATCGGCATCCGCGCATCGCTGTCGGGGGGGGCCAAGTTCACCAACGTCTTCATTCCGTGGAAGAACGTCCTTGGCGAGCCGGGTGATTTCAACCAGAGCCACCCCTACACCTTCGAGCTTGCCTACGCGGCTCATTCGCTCGGTTCGGCGCAGGGCATCTATGAGGAAGTGCGCGATGCGGTCGCGGCGAGAGCGTTCCTGCAGCAAGACGACACCAATATGTACTCGCTCGGCGAGATGGCCTCCGCGATAGCCGCTACGCGTTCGCAATTGTGGTACGCGCAACATCTCTATGACCAGAAGATCTGGGGCGAGGCCTCCCACGCCACTCTCATGGGCTTGCATATGGCCAAGACGACAGTGGGTCTGGTTTCGACCAAGGCTTTCGAAATCGTCGGCACGAGGGCGGTGTTCCGGTGGAGCTCCATCCCGCGGCTGATGCGCGATGCACGCGTGGCCACGCTTCATACGCGTGAAAGCATGATCATGAAGACCGTCGCCAAGACGGAACTGTCGCGGGACTATCACCCGAAGGCGAAATACGGTCGTCGGCTGCCCGAGAGCGAACGCAAGACCTGGGCCGATCTGGGCTTCCATTTCAACCGGGATGCAGCATGACGGGCGGCACCGCCAAGGCTGATAGCCCGCTGGCCGTACTGCCCTTCGACCGGGCGGAATTCAGGAGACGGGTCAGCCGTGTTCTTACGGAGATGGTCGATCGCGGCGCCGACCTGTTGCTTGTCGATCAGATCGACAGCCTGGCGTACCTGACAGGCTACGCCCACTCCGGTGTTCGCTACCAGGGTGCGCTGATCTCACCCTTGGGTGATGTGACGCTGCTGATCCGCTCGGCCGATCAGTTCGGGGCCCAGCGGCAGGCCACGGTGGACGCGTTTGTCACCTTTGACGATCACGAGGACGAAGTCGCGCTCTTGGGGGGGCTCATCCGCGACAGCGGCACGAAAACGCTGGCCATCGAGACGGACAGCCATTTCCTGACCATCGAGCGATATGAGCGGGTCCAGGCAGTAAATCCCGGACTGAAATTCATCGACTTCGGAAAGGTGATCTGGGAACATCGCTTGATCAAGTCGCCGGCCGAGATCGAGGCGTTGCGCCGCGCCTGCGCGATAGCTGACGCCGCGATCCAGGCCGGAACCGACGCAATCGCCGTGGGCCGATCAGAACGCGAACCTGCCATCGCAACATACCGCAAGGCTATCAGCCTGGGAGCCGACAATGGTCGTGTCGCCGTGTTCGGATACGGCAGCACAGTCGCCAATATGCACGGTCGGCTGGGCGAGCGGATCATGCAGGCGGGCGAGCTCTATTTCATTGAGGCTGTCCCGCAGGTCTATGGCTATTCGGGGCGCATTGCCCGGCCTATGGCGGTTGGACACGTCTCTGATCGTCAAGGGGCGATTGCGCAGCGGGTTGTCGAGATCCAGGACGAGTTCATCGCCGCCATGGTTCCCGGCGCCATTTCGGGCGAGATTGACCGCGTCGCCCGCGAGACCATGCTTCGCGAAGGCCTGAAGAAGACCTACCCACAGGTTTCGGCCTACACGCTCGGCTATCACGCCGCGCCCCGCACGTCCGATCATACCCGCATCTTCATGCCCAACGAGACCTGGGCACTCGAGCCGAATATGGTTTTCCACGTCATCCACTATTGCGAGGGCATGCCCTTCAGCGAAACGGTTCTGGTCACGCAAAACGGGCCGCTGCGTCTCACTCAGACCGCCAGGGAGATTGCCGTCAGATGAGCCAAATCGGACAGCGCGTTCTGGTCGTCGGCGGTTCCAGCGGAATGGGCGAGGCTGGCGTTCGCGCTCTTGCCGCCTGCGGCGCGCGCGTCGTCATGGCCGACAGGAAAAAAGCGCCGGACGATCTGGGCGCTGAGCGTATTCTCGAAATCGACATTGGCGACGACGCGCGTATTTCCTCCGTGGTGAGCGAGGCCGGCGAAATCCTCGGCGGCCTGGATGCTGTCTGGAACAATGCCGGTGTTTGCCATGTCGGCACGCTCGAAAGCATGGAATTGGACGCCTTCGATCTCAGCTTCGCGCTGAACGTTCGCGCTAATGCTGTGCTGGCACGCGCGGCGCTTCCGATGCTGCGTCGGGCTGGAGGCGGCAGCTTGCTTTTCACGGCATCGGCAGCATCGGTCATGGTGGCCACGGGTTCGTTGCCATACATCGTTTCGAAGTCGGCATTGCTGACGATGACCCGGCAACTCGCGCTGGAATATGCCCGCGACAACATCCGGGTGAACGCTCTTTGCCCCGGTTGGGTGGACACGCCCTTCAACGCCCCAGCCTGGGAGATGTTTGGCGGGCGGGAATCTTTCCTCCAGAAGGTGCCGGAGCTTGTCCCTTTGCATCGTATGGGGACCGTCGAGGAATTCGGCGCCATCGTTCGCTTCATTCTCTCGGCCGATGCACGCTTCATGACCGGCCAGGCTGTCGTGGTCGATGGCGGGGAGTCGTTAATAAAGGGCCCGACCCGCTGATGGGTGGATGGCAGGGCGCACATACGGGAACAGCAATGAGCGATATCGTCATCACCAACGCCACCCTGCTCGATCCACGGGACGCAACGTTGCGTTCAGGCCAGCAGATACGGATCGAGGGCCAGAAGATTGTCGAGGTTGCCGGCTCGGTCGGCATGCCCCAGGGAGCGACCAGAATCGATGCCGGAGGTCGTGTCGTGATGCCCGGCCTTATCGATGCACATGTCCACGCGATGGCCTATGTCAACAACCAGGTGACGTTGGCCAACACCGCACCCTATCTCGTCGCGGCGCACGCCTCGAAGATCCTTGCCGACTACCTGCGACGGGGCTTTACCACCGTGCGCGATTCCGGCGGCGCGGATGCGGCACTTGCCGATGCTACACGCTTGAATCTATTTCCTGGCCCGCGGCTTTTCGTGCCAGGGCTGGCGCTGGCGGTCACCGGCGGATTGGGGGATTTCCGGGTTCGGACCGAACATGATCAAGGCTGCCCGCATTGTCGCAGTACGCGCAACATCAGCCGTGTCGTGGATGGCGTGGATGCAGTCCGCCGGGCAGTGCGCGAGGAGATCGCGGCCGGTGCTCATCAGATCAAGTTGATGGCCGGGGGAGGCAACTCCGGGAAATCCTCAATTTACTCGCCGCATTTCTCACTGGAAGAACAACGGGTCGCCGTGCAGGAGGCGGCCGATTTCGGCACATATGTGATGGCGCACTGCTATGGCGTTGATGTTATCCGCCGCGCGCTCGAGGCTGGGGTACGCACTATCGAGCACGCGAACCTAATAGACGAGGATACCGCGCGCCTGGTGGCCGACAAAAACGCCTACGTCGTGCCCACACTATCTACCTTCGAGGCCAGCATCTTCTACGCCGACCAACTGGGCACGCCCGCACATATCGTCGAACAGGTCAAGATGATGCTGCGCCGTGGCGTCGAAGCAGTAAAGATCTGCCGCGACGCCGGCGTCAAACTGGGATTTGGTACCGACCTGGAAGGCGTCATGCATCATTATCAACTGCATGAGTTCAAGATCCGCTCCGCGGTCGAAACGCCCGCCCAGACCTTGCATTCGGCCACAATCGTCAATGCCGAGATCGTGCGGCACGAGGGCAAGCTCGGAGAACTTATCCCGGGCGCCTTCGCCGACATCCTGATCGTCGACGGCAATCCGCTCGAAGACATTGGCGTCTTCCAGGAGGACGGCAGCGGCATCCGTGTCACGATCAAGGACGGCTACCTCCACAAACGTGAAATCTGAGCGGCCAACGGCGCTCATCGCGGTCGACCTGGCGGAGAACCACATCATGGGGGAACCGCCCAAGACACATGTCTCCTCCTCCCTCTTCGGCGCCCATGTCTATTCCCGATGAAGCGAGGCTGCGCCTTCAACGCGGCCCGGTGATGATTGT
>NZ_RZSG01001159.1:0-1347 GCF_003997725.1 Mesorhizobium sp. M4A.F.Ca.ET.050.02.1.1 | reverse complement strand
GATGTTCGTCGAGACCGAGATCGCCTCGAACAACAGCGCGATCTTCGCCGTCAGGCGCAAGCGCGACAAAAACGACCCCGATATCGCCGTTGCGCATTTCGTCACCGATCCGTCGGGGCCGTCGCGCGATGCCGAGGCCGAGACCGACCGGCGCGCCTTCATCGGCCGCGGCCGCACCATCGTCGACGCAGCCGCCTTCGATCCCGGCGCCAAGCTCGGCGGCCATTCCGGCTTCACGCTGGACCCGATCGCCTCGCTGCGCCGTCAGGTGCGCGTGCCCGCCAACAAGAAGATCTCGCTGACCTTCTGGACCATCGTTGGCGCCAACCGCGCGGAACTCGACGAAGCCGTTGCCCGGCTCGACCATCCGGAAAGCTTCGCTCGCCAGGCGATGCTGGCCTGGACCCGCAGCCAGGTGCAGACCCGCCATCTCGGCCTCAGCCTGACCGACGCCGCCAATGTACAGAAGCTGGCGCGCTACCTGATCTATCCCGATCCGTTCCTGCGCCTGCCGGCGGACTCCATCGCCTCCGGGCTCGGCAAGCAGTCGAGCCTGTGGCCGACCAGCATCTCCGGCGATTTCCCGATCTTCCTGGTCCGCATCGGCGACGTCGCCGACCTGGAGATCGTCGCCCAGGCGCTGCGCTTCCAGGAGTATATGCGAGCGCGCGGCATGATGATCGACTTCGTTGTCGTCAACGAGCAGGCATCGTCCTATGTTCAGGACCTGCAGCGCGCGGTCGAGACGCTGTGCGAGAACAGCCGCCTGCGCGGCAAGGAGCTCGGTCCGCGCCAGCACATTTTCGCCGTGCGCCGCGACCTCATGGACGAGGCGACCTACAAGACCCTGCTGGCGGTCGCCCGCGTCGCGCTGCATACGCGCAACGGCACCATCTTCGACCAGATCGAGCGCGCCGAAGCGGCTGCCCTGCAGGCGCGAGACGCCCTGCAGCAGGCCGGCGGCGTCGCGGCCGTGTCAACCTTGCCGGCCATTGCGCAACCGGCTTTTGCCGCCCCGGCCTCAACCAGCGCAAAAGCCGACGGCAGCGGCTTGAATCTCTGGAACGGCTTTGGTGGTTTCGATGGCGACGGCCGCCACTATGTCACGCGTCTCACCGGCCGGCGAACGACACCGCAGCCCTGGATCAACGTCATCTCCAACGCCTCGTTCGGCTTCCACGTCTCGGCCGAAGGCGCCGGCTTCACCTGGAGCCGCAACAGCCGCGACTACCAGCTGACACCGTGGTCGAACGATCCTGTCACCAACCGGCCGGGCGAGGGCATCTACATTTACGACCACGCCAGCGGCAAGGCCTTCTCGCCGATGGCCGCGGTGGTGCGCGACCC
>NZ_RZSG01001158.1:0-1347 GCF_003997725.1 Mesorhizobium sp. M4A.F.Ca.ET.050.02.1.1 | reverse complement strand
GCATAGACGATGGCTGATTCCTCGGCACCTTCGCCGCCGGTGCCCTCGGCAACCGCGTTGACGTAGAAGCGGATGTGCCGATCCTCGTTGCCGGGCAACAAAGTGTCGATCGGCTCGATTTCGGCCTGCCGTTGCCTGGCCTTCTCGAAAGCCTCGGCGAAAGCCGGCCGGTCGCGCTCGTGGATGACCGTGTCGAGCCGGACGCGGCGGTCGACCGCGTCGCGATCGACGACCGAGGAAAACAGCGAGAGGAACGGCGCGTTGGTGCGCAGGATGCGCCCATTGGCGTCGACGCCGGCGATAGCCATCGGCGTCGAGTTGAAGAAGCGGGTGAAACGGACTTCCGAGGCGCGAAGATCGGCGGAGGCATCCTCGCCCTGGGTGCGGTTGAGCACAATTGTGCGGGTCGGACCGCCGACGCCCTCGCGGCTCGCCGAGACGCGGTGCATGAAGCGCACCGGCAGCGCCTCGCCAGTCATCGTCGTCAGGTCGAGATCGATGACGGCGTTGCGCGTGGTGCCGGGATCGGCCTTGACCGAGCGGACCAGCGCCATGCCGTCGCCGGCGACGATCTCGGGCAGCGTGACGGCGCCCGGCGTGAAGCTCGCCAGATCGATGCCCAGCCATTCGGCGAGCGTGGCGTTGATGTAGGTGACGCGGCCTTCCTGGTCGGCCGAAAAGAAACCGGCCGGCGCATGGTCGAGATGGTCGATCGCCTTTTGCAGGTCGAGGAAGAAACGCTCCTGCTCGGCCCGCTCTTGCGAGATATCGGCAAGCTGCCAGGCAAGCATCGGCAGCCGCTGGCCCGGCACATTGAAAGCGCGTGCGCGGGTGCGGTACCAGTGCGCACCGGGCTCCGCGCCGGGGCGGATGGATTGCGCAAGCCTGAACTCGCCATCGCCCGCCTGGCCGTCGCGCAGGCCCGATGCCAGCCGGTAGATGGTCATGGAGGCCTCTGGAACGTCCGACAGCAGCCCTTCGACCGTCTTGAGGTCGGCCGCCGACGAAGCGCCCGTCATATCGGCATAGGCACGGTTGGCGTAGATGATACGGGCCTTGGTATCCGTGACCAGCAGGCCTTGCGACATCGAATCGACAAAGGCTTTGGACAGTTCGTCGCTGGTCGAGCGCGGCGCGACCTGAACGAAGCCGATAGCGGTGGCAAACAGGAAGCCGACGCCGATCATCGCCAGCACGCCGAGCATGCCGAGCAGGAAGGGATCGCCGAGGCGCTCGCGGAAAAGCCCGAAAACGATCGCCGCACCGGTCAGGACAACGATGAAGATGATGAGCCGGGTCACGGCACCCGGACGCGTGTTCTGGTCGACGATCGGTACCGGATAGAAA
>NZ_RZSG01001157.1:0-1363 GCF_003997725.1 Mesorhizobium sp. M4A.F.Ca.ET.050.02.1.1 | reverse complement strand
ACCAAGGCCGACCGCCGCCGCGAAGCAGCCCAGCGCCGCGCCGCGCTCGAACCGCTGGCGAAAGAAATCCGCGCCACCGAGGCGCTGATGGACCGCATCCGCAAGCGCATCGACCTGATCGAGGACGAACTCGCCAATCCCGCGATCTACGAGAAGGATCCCTCGACCGCGACGCGGCTGGCCAAGGAGCGCTCGCAACTCGCCGCCACGCTCGCCACCAACGAGGACAAATGGCTGACGATGTCGGCCGAATATGAGGAAGGCATCGCGGAGTAGGGGAGAAGGCGAGGCGCCTTCTACCCGGCCAACCTCACCTCGACCGCTTGCGCCCGCGCCAGGCATCGCTCCCGGTCGCGCGGGCGGCCTAGCTCGGCGTAGCGCGCGGCCGCTTCGCGCAGCAGTGCCGATGCCTGGTCGCTTTCGCCCCGCGCCTGGCGATGCACGCCGCGCGCTTCCCAGACGGCGGCGACCCACGGTCCGCCCTGCCACATGCCGGCCAGCCGCTCGGCCTCGTCGATCCGCCGGCCCGCCTGGTCGAGTTCGCCGGCCTCGGCCAGAGCGATCGAGGACGCGACGCGGAAACCCATCGAGCAGGGCTGGCAGGTGCATTTTTCGGCGAGCCGGCGATCGCCTTGCCGGATCGCCTCCATCGCCTGCGATTGCGTCGCCGCCGCCTCGACCGCCAGCGCCTGGAAGCGGATCAGCAGATGCGGGGCGAGCCATGTCGATTCGGCAAGGCGCAAGCCCTTCTGCAGGAGCCGGCCGGCGCGCCATTTCTGGCCGCGCGCCATCGCGATTTCGCCGAGTCGATGCAGCGCCAGCGCCTCGCCGAAAGGGGCGCGCGCTGCAGCGCTGAGCTGGGCTGCGCTGGTCAACAGCTCCTCGGCTGCCCTGAGCCGCCCCGAGAACAGCTCCGCCTCGCCGAGGATCAGCGAGGCAAGCACGCGGCCGGGAACCGATCCGGCGGCCTCGGCGATGCCCAAAAGCTCGCGCGCCGCCTTTGCCATGTGTTCATGGCCGCCGGCCCGGTAGAGGCAGAATTCCGCCAGGCACAGATGGCCGTCGAAGACATTGGAGGCAACACTTGGCGCGCCGCGAACCCAGTCGACGAATTCGGACTGGAAAAGCTCCTGCCATTGGCCTTGCATGTGCGCCGCGAGCCCGATCAGCGCGCTGGCCTCGCCGACCTCGCGCCCGAGTGCGGCCGCGATCGCCAGCGTACGGGCTTCCGTGCCCTTTCGCCCGGCATCGCCGAAGTCGCCGCTGTTGAGCTGGATGATGCCCCAGGCCAAAAGCCCGCGCACCCGCTCGGCGATGCGCAGCCGACCGGGATCGCCGAGCGCCAGCGCCTTCTCGTAGATGG
>NZ_RZSG01001156.1:0-1364 GCF_003997725.1 Mesorhizobium sp. M4A.F.Ca.ET.050.02.1.1 | reverse complement strand
CATAATAGCCGTACTGGCGTTTTTCGGCCGGCGTGTAGATCTCGATGCGGTAGCGGAAGTCGAATAGCTTTTCCGTCCGCGTGCGCTCGAAGACCACCGGATCGAAGGGAGCGAGCAGGGCGCGGGCCTTTATTCGGCGCGGAAAGCGGGCGTCCTTGTGGAGATAGGCGGGCCTGTCCCAGCCCTCGACGCGCACCGGCAGCAGCTCGCCCGCCTCGACCAGTTCCTCGATCCGGTCCTTGGTGTCGCCGGGCGCCAGGCGAAAATAGTCGCGCAGGTCGCCATAGGTGGCGATGCCATGGGCGCGGGCGGAAATGCGCAGCAGCTCGCGATGCGCTTCCTCGACCGAGGGAACCGGCAGGTCGAGGACCGCCTGCGGCAACACGCGCTCCGGCAGGTCGTAGTAACGTTCGAAGCCGCGCCGGTAGGCGGTGGTGATGCGGCCGGCCCAGAACAGCCATTCGAAGGCGTGCTTGGCCTCGCTCCAGCCCCACCAGCCGCCATTGCCCTTGTGGCCCTCGATGTCGGAGGCGGCGATCGGCCCGCGTTCGGCGACTTGCCCGTAGATCTCCTCGATCATCGCCTTGCGCTCGCGGCCCCATTTGGCGAGGCCGAGATACATTTCCTCACCCCGCTCGGCGCGCAGCATGCGCCAGCGCAGCAGCGGCCAGGTCTCGACCGGCAGGAAGGAGGCCTCGTGCGCCCAGTATTCAAACACCTTGCGTTTGCGCGTTACGGCGGCATTGTCGAGCAGCGCCAGCGGGTAGGGGCCGAGGCGCGAATAGAGCGGCATATAGTGGGCGCGGACCACCGCGCTTACGGAATCGATCTGGAGCAGGCCGGTCCGGGAGAGAACGCGGGCGAGGTGGCGGCGATCAGGCGTGCCGGCCGGTTGCGGGTCGGTGAAACCCTGCGCGCCGAGCGCGATGCGCCTGGCCATGGTGAGAGATATCTTTTCCTTCATCCGGAAGCCTTGTCCTGATCCTTTGGCCCGCATTTGCGGTTCCTGATTCCGGCCATGCTAGCAGGCAAATGGCGGGAGATATGTCAGGAGAGAAAAGTGGAGTAAAAAATGAAGGAAATCAAACAGGAGCGGATCGGACCAGTTTCATTCGATAAGGCGTCGAGCGTCGCGTTTTGAACAAGGTTTGACTTGCTTCGCCGAAAGCGCTGCGCTAACCCTCGCCGCGTTGCAGCATAGGCCCTTAAAACGGTTCAGCGGTGAATCTGTCACGCTTCCGCAATAGGATCGCTTGCTGTAATCAACGTGGATTGACCGCCAACGGAAAGCCGCAGCATGAACGCACTTTTGAGTTCGTATCTGCCCATCGTCCTGTTTATCGGCGTGGCGCTTGTCGTCGGCT
>NZ_RZSG01001155.1:0-1365 GCF_003997725.1 Mesorhizobium sp. M4A.F.Ca.ET.050.02.1.1 | reverse complement strand
CTCCAAGGAAGAGGCACATGACTACCGCTATTTCCCCGGCCCGGACCTTCTGCCGCTGGAGTTCGACCAGGCCTATGTCGACGCGCTGGCCAAGGATCTGCCGGAACTGCCCGACAACAAGAAGGCGCGGTTGATCGCGGCGCTCGGCCTGACGACCTATGACGCCTCGATCCTGGTGTCCGAAAAGCCGATCGCCGACTATTTCGAGAAGGTGGCCTCCGGCCGCGACGGCAAGCTCGCCGCCAACTGGGTGATCAACGATCTGCTTGGCGCTCTCAACAAGGCCGGCAAGGACATTGAAAATGCTCCAGTTTCGCCCGAGCAACTCGGCGCCGTCATCGATCTGATCAAGGAAGGCACGATCTCCGGCAAGATCGCCAAGGACCTGTTCGAGATCGTCTGGAACGAGGGCGGCGATCCGCGCCAGCTCGTCGAAAGCCGCGGCATGAAGCAGGTCACCGACACCGGCGCCATCGAGAAGGCGGTGGATGAGGTAATCGCCGCCAATCCGGACAAGGCCGACCAGGCCCGCGCCAAGCCGACCATGGCCGGCTGGTTTGTCGGCCAGGTGATGAAGGCGACCGGCGGCAAGGCCAATCCGCAGGCGGTCAACGACCTCGTCAAGGCCAAGTTCGGAATCGAATAAAGCGATGTTCGTCCGTACCGCCAGCGAGCGCGATCTTGTTGCGATCCGCGCGCTGCTGGTCGAGACGTGGCACGCGACGTATGACGCCATTTACGGCGCCGAGCCGGTCGGGGCGCTCACCGACGAATGGCATTCGATCGCCTCGCTCAAGGCCCGGCTGACGCGGCCGGACTCCGAATTCCTGGTCGCCGACGACGGCAGGCGACTCGGCGGCATGGCATTCGCCGCCGCCACTACCGACCCGAAGATCGTCCTGTTGAACCAGCTTTATGTGCACCCGTCCTGCCAGCGGCAAGGGATCGGCAAGGCGCTGCTCGATGAGGTCGAGGCCAGCTTTCCGGAAGCGAACAGGCTGCGCCTCGAGGTGGAGGAAGCCAACGCGGGGGCGATCGCCTTCTACCGGTCACAGGGATTTGTGGCCGCCGGCGAAACCAAGGATTGCGGCGGCGGTTCCGGGCTGCCGGCGCTGGTTTTCGAGAAGCCCCTCCGATAGTCAGCGCGGGAGACAGCGGCGCGGGCGAAAGGTCTGACCGCGCGCAGTCAGGGCGGCGACATGACGGCAGGAATCTCCACATTATCGATCAGCCTGGTCGTGCCGAGCCAGACGGCCGCGAGCACGCGGCCGTCGCGGTCGCGCCGCCAGGGGGCGAGCGTCAGGCTTTCACGCGCCGCGACATAGTCGACCTTCCGGAAGCCTGCCTCGACAAGCGCCTGACGGG
>NZ_RZSG01001154.1:0-1366 GCF_003997725.1 Mesorhizobium sp. M4A.F.Ca.ET.050.02.1.1 | reverse complement strand
TAGCTTGTGAACGACACCTTGTCACCTGCCAGCGACATCTTGCTGACAAGTCTTCGCTAACCACGCGGTTTGCCGGTTTTTCAAGACACTACCGATATGTTGCTCCGAAACGACCTTTTTGGGCCCGGCTACAGCCGGCGGCGGACGGGGACGACAATGGGCGAACTGATCATGAGCGCTCCGGTGGCGGGGCTGACCTCCAAGAACCGCATCACGGCCGAGGACGTGGTGATGCTGCGCCGCGAAGTGTTCGGCGACGGCATGGTGAGCCGTGGCGAGGCCGAGGCGCTGTTCGCGCTCGACCAGACGACGCGCGACAAATGCCAGGAATGGCCGGCGTTCTTCGTCGAGGCGGTCACCGATTACATCGTCCACCAGGAAAAGCCGACGGGTTACATCTCCGAGGACAATGCCGACTGGCTGATCCGGACAATCTCGCGCGACGGCATGGTCGACAGCCTGACAGAGCTCGAGCTCCTGGTGCATGTGCTGGAGAAGGCCAAATCGTCGCCCAGCCGGCTTTCCGCCTATGCGCTGGAGCAGGTCACGCATGCGGTGGTCGACGGCAAGGGACCTTTGATGCTGGGCGGCCAACTGGTTCCGGGACTGGTGGCCAAGGCCGAGGTCGATCTGTTGCGCCGCATTCTCTACGCCTATGGCGGCGACGGCAACATCGCGATCACCCGCGCCGAGGCGGACGTGCTGTTCAGGATCAATGAGAGCACCGCGGCGGCCAGCAACGACCCGTCCTGGAACGAGCTGTTCGTCAAGGCGATCGCCAATTTCGTCATGTGTTCGGCCGGATACGAGGCGCCGACGCGCGAGGTGGCGCTGCGCCAGGAGAATTTCCTCGATGATGCCGAGCCCGGAATCGGTGGCTTTTTCGGCCGCATGGTATCGGGCGGCCTCGCCGGCATCATGGAAGCCTACCGCTCGCCTGACGACATCGAGGCCGATTGGGAAGCCAGGAACCGGGCAGCCGAAGCAATGGCCCGCCGCGCCGAGACGGTCGATGCCGGCGAGGCGAGGTGGCTGGCTGAGCGAATCGGCCCGAACCGGCCGCTCAGCGAGAACGAGCGCGCGCTGCTGACGCTGATCAAGCATGCGTCGCCGGAAATCCACCCGGCGCTCAAGCCGCTGCTCGACAAGGTTGCTTAGGGCCCATTGATATTCAGGTGATGCCGGCCTGCAAATGGCGGTTTCCCGCGCTTCCGGCCTTCGCCGACCGAAGCGATCGTGAGACGCCGCACAGCCAAGGCTACGGCCGGCGTAGGCGTGCTCGCGTACTTTGAGTACGTTCCGCTCCAGCTTCTCGGAGACCACTATTCTCGGCTCGACCCTGTACGGTCTTCAAATGCCGCCATAC
>NZ_RZSG01001153.1:0-1366 GCF_003997725.1 Mesorhizobium sp. M4A.F.Ca.ET.050.02.1.1 | reverse complement strand
TCGAACAGCCGCGTCTCCTGGTCGATCGTGCCGCCATCCTCGATGACGGCGATCTGCCGGCGCGCCTCGTATTCGATAGCCTGGCCGATGAAGCGGATCGAGTTGACGTTCTTGATCTCGCAGCGCGTGCCGAATGCGCCGCCCGGCCTGCGCACCGAGACGTTGACGTCGGCGCGCAGCGAGCCTTCGTCCATGTTGCCGTCGCAGGTGCCGAGATAGCGCACGATGGTGCGCAGCTTGGTCACATAGGCCTTGGCCTCGTCGGCCGAGCGCATATCCGGCTTGGAGACGATCTCCATCAGCGCCACGCCGGAACGGTTGAGGTCGACATAGGACATGGTCGGATGCTGGTCGTGCATCGACTTGCCGGCGTCCTGTTCCAGATGCAGCCGCTCGATGCCGACCTCGATGTCCTCGAACTCGCCCTGGCGGTCCGGGCCGACCGAGACGATGACCTTGCCCTCGCCGACGATCGGCTGCTTGAACTGCGAAATCTGGTAGCCCTGCGGCAGGTCCGGATAGAAATAGTTCTTCCGGTCGAAAACCGACTTGTGGTTGATCTCGGCCTTCAGGCCAAGGCCGGTGCGGATCGCCTGCTTGACGCATTCCTCGTTGATGACGGGCAGCATGCCGGGCATCGCCGCGTCGACCAGGCTGACATTGGCGTTGGGTGCCGCGCCGAACGAGGTCGACGCCCCGGAAAACAGCTTCGCCTCCGAGGTCACCTGGGCATGCACTTCGAGACCGATGATGACTTCCCAGTCGCCGGTGGCGCCGGGGATCAGTCGTTTTGCGTCGGGGGTGCGGGTATCGATGATGCTCATGGTGGCCTGCGCTTGTGGCTCGCGAGAATTGCGATTTTCGCGAATTTGGGTGTTGGCCTTCGCTAGTGCAAACCGCCCGGCGAGACAAGCGCAAAGCCGCGCGCTGGCCTTTTCGGCCGCTTTCGCCTATAGGACGTCCATCCAATGGAGAGTGGATGTCCACTTACGCTCAGTCCCGGTAAGGCCCTGACCTCGTAGCGAGGCAGGGCGACAAAACCTGAAACCCCGTGCCGCGAAATCTCGCGGCGGCGGCTTTTGTTGTTTTCCCGGGAATTCTGCAGATGGATATCTCGCGCATTGAACAGCGCATCCTGCACCTGCTCGCTCAGGGCGGGCGCATCGAAATCAAAAAGAATGACAGTAGGAAGATCGCTTCGGTCCAATGCCTGACCCGCGACGGCTGGCGCTACCCAGGCGTTGATCTCGAGCTGCTTCGAAAACTGAAGCGGAAGAAGGCGGTTTCCTCGTCGGGTGGCGGGCCTTACCGCATCACCAGGCGCGGGCTGGAACTCGTCCGCGCCGAGCTCGACAACAGGTAGAGG
>NZ_RZSG01001152.1:0-1368 GCF_003997725.1 Mesorhizobium sp. M4A.F.Ca.ET.050.02.1.1 | reverse complement strand
CCTTGCCTTCGGCGACCAGCCCCAGCGCCAGCGGGTAGAGCCGGTGCTCGGCCTTGAGCACGCGGGCGGCGAGCGTGTCCTCATTGTCGCCGACCATCACCGGCACGGCGGCCTGCGCGATGATCGGGCCGTCATCCATGTCGAGGGTGACGAAATGCACCGAGCAGCCATGGATGCGAACGCCGGCGCGCAGGGCGCGAGCATGCGTGTCCAGCCCCTTGAAGGCGGGCAGGAGGGCAGGGTGGATGTTGACCATCCGTCCCAGCCATTTCTCGACAAAGCGGGCGCCCAGGATGCGCATATAGCCGGCCAGCGCGACGATCTCGGCGCCGAAGCCGGCAAGCGCCGCATCGATCGCTCCGTCATGCGCTTCCTTGCTGCCATAGTCCGAGCGCTGGATCACCTTGGTGGGAATGCCGCGCGCGGCGGCGATGGCGAGGCCGGCGGCGTTGGCCCGGTCGGAGATGACGCCGACGATCTCGGCCGGGTAGGCCGGATCGCTCGCCGCCGCGATCAGCGCCGTCATGTTGGAGCCGCGCCCGGAGATCAGAACGACGGTGCGTTTCCTGCTCATAGGCCGATCGAGCCCCGGTAAATGACGCCGCCGTCGCGGCGCGGCACGATGCGGCCGATAGGCGTCACCGTCTCGCCGGCCTCCTGTAGCACGGCGGCCACTTGCGCCGCCTGGCCGGAGGCCACGGCGAGGATCATGCCGATGCCGCAGTTGAAGGTGCGCATCATCTCTTCCGGCGCGACACCGCCGGTCTTGGCCAGCCAGGCGAACACCGGCGGCACGTCGATGGCGTTGAGGTCGAGCTCTGCCGAGAAATCCTTGGGCAGCACGCGCGGAATGTTCTCGGGGAAGCCGCCGCCGGTGATGTGGGCGAGCGCCTTGATGCCATGCGTGTTGCGGATGGCCTTGAGGATCGACTTCACATAGATGCGCGTCGGCTCGAGCAGCGCTTCGGCAAGCGTCGCCTCGTCGTTGAACGGCGCCGGGTCGCTCCAGGCCAGGCCGCTGGCGGCAACGATGCGGCGCACGAGCGAATAGCCGTTGGAATGAAGGCCGGAGGAGGCAAGGCCCAAGAGCACGTCGCCCTCGACGATGTCGTCGGTGGGCAGCAGCTGGCCACGTTCGGCCGCGCCCACGGCAAAGCCGGCGAGGTCGTAGTCCTTGCCGTGATACATGCCGGGCATCTCGGCCGTCTCGCCGCCGATCAGCGCGCAGCCGGCCTGCCGGCAGCCCTCGGCGATGCCGCCGACGATCGATGCGCCCTGGTCGGGGTCGAGCTTGCCGGTGGCGAAATAGTCGAGGAAGAACAGCGGCTCGGCGCCCTGCACGACGATGTCGTTGACGCACATGGCGAC
>NZ_RZSG01001151.1:0-1371 GCF_003997725.1 Mesorhizobium sp. M4A.F.Ca.ET.050.02.1.1 | reverse complement strand
CGCCAGGCGTGGCGTGTGGTCGCTCAAAGATGCGCGCGACATCCTGAACAGGCTGGTCGGCACGCTCAGCGACTGGACGGCGCTGGACAGTTTCCTGATCGAGTATCTCGCGGCGCCGGAGGAGCGGCGCACGGCGGTCGCCAGCTCCTTCGCCGCGACGCTCGAACTGGTGCGTGAGGGCAAATTGGACTTGCGGCAGGAGCAGGTGTTCGCGCCGATCTATCTGCGCGGCCGCGCGCAAGGCATAAAGGCAGTCGAGGTGGTAGCATGAGCGAACGCGCCAACGCTTCGGTCATTCCGTTCAAGGTCGAGGACGAGGCCGAGGAACCTGCGGTCGAGCAGGCTTGCGTCGAGAATCCGGCCGAGCGGCTCGCTCTGGCGGAAGCCGTGCGCATGGCCGAGGCAATCATCTTCGCCAGCGCCGAGCCGGTCAGCGAAAAGCAGCTTGCCGCACGTCTGCCCGACGGCATCAACGTCACCGCTGCTATGGCCGACCTGCAGCAGATCTATGCCAGGCGCGGCGTCAATCTGGTGCGTGTCGGCGATGCCTGGGCCTTCCGTACCGCCGGCGATCTCGCCTTCCTGATGAGCCGCGACACCATCCAGCAAAGGAAGCTCTCCCGCGCGGCGCTCGAAGTGCTGGCGATCATCGCCTATCACCAGCCGGTGACGCGGGCCGAGATCGAGGACATCAGAGGCGTCGAAACCTCCAAGGGCACGCTCGACACGCTGATGGAGACGGAATGGATCAGGATGCGCGGCCGACGCCGTACGCCCGGCCGTCCCGTCACCTACGGCACGACGGACGCCTTCCTCGATCATTTCGCGCTGGAGGAGATCCGCGATCTTCCCGGCATGGAGGAACTGAAAGGCGCCGGGCTGCTTTCGACCCGCATGCCATCGAATTTCTCCGTGCCGCTGCCGCCGGCCGACCCTGACGCGCTGACCGAGGACGAGGATGCATTGACCGACATCGACCTCGAGGAACTCGGCCTGTTGACGCCGCGCGTCACGGAAGATTGACCCGTAAGATCCGTTGAAAACGGGCGGCAGGCGATGGGCTGCGCGGATTCGTAGCGGGCACTCGCGGCAAAAGTGCGTGACTTCCGACCGCCTTTCATCAACTCTGTTGCGGTTGTGTTTGAATCCCAACGCGAAAACGCATAGATCATCGCCAGGGAAATCATTCGAGAGAGAGTAGCTATGGGTTCGTTTTCGATTTGGCACTGGATGATCGTGCTGGTGATCGTGCTGCTGGTGTTCGGCCGCGGCAAGATTCCCGAGCTGATGGGCGACATGGCCAAGGGCATCAAGAGCTTCAAGAAGGGCATGGCCGACGACGACGCTGACGACAAGCGCACCGTCGAGCAC
>NZ_RZSG01001150.1:0-1374 GCF_003997725.1 Mesorhizobium sp. M4A.F.Ca.ET.050.02.1.1 | reverse complement strand
ACTCTGCCGGTTGTCGGTGCCGACGAAGGAGGAGGTCTCGTCCAGCGGCGAGTCGACATAGATCAGCGGGATCGAGGCGCCGAGCTCAGCGAGGATCCGGTGGTGCGAGCGCACGCCGAGCGGCGCGATGATGGCGCCCGCGATGTTCATCGAGCGGAACGTCTGGATCGCCTGGTCCTCCATCTCGGCGCGCCCGTCGGAGGACAGCACGAAAGCCAGGAAGCCGGCCTCGTTGGCGATCAATTCGATGCGGCGCGTCAGCGCCATGTAGAACGGGTCCGTCGAATTCGGGATGATGACGCCGAGGATGTTGCTGCGGCGCCGATTGAGGTTGACCGCGAACATGCTCGGCCGGAAATCGGATTTCTTCAGCGCCGCCTCGATGGCGCTGCGCGTGTTCTTCCGCACCGAATTGGGATCGTTGAAATATTTGGAGACAGTCGTGCGAGACAAGCCGACGAAGTCAGAGAAATCCTCCATCGTCCTGATCGTCTTTGCCATTCACAGGCCCCCTGTTCGACCCTTCCCGTCACTCTCTACGTGAGTCACCATCTTGCGCAAAGCTGCAACGCTTCGACCGTGCCAGGCGAGTTTCCGGGTCGATGGGAGTGCCGCGCGTTTTCACTCATATATCCGCCGAAAACTGCACCTTCATCGTCGCCGGATCGCCACCGCTCTTGGCGAAGAAGGGCAAAAGTTCCGCAAGCGGCAACCGGTGGCTGACCAACCGTGCCATGGTGCCGTCGTCGCGCTTGAGGATGTCGAGCGCTTGCGGGATGTTGCGGTTCAGCGAATGCGAACCGACCAGCCTGATCTGGCGGCGGAAGATCTCGAACGGCGCGACCCAGATCCTGGCGTCGGGCGCGCAGACGCCGAAGACGAGCCCAGTGCCGCCATCGGCTGTGAAGCCGATCATGGCTTCGACCACCCTGGCAACGCCGGTGGCGTCGGCAACGAAATCGAAGCCTTTCGTCCTTGCCGCCAGCGCCTGCGATCCGGACAGCAGCGGCACCAGCCCGAGCGCCTCGGCGAAGGCAAGCCGCTGCTCGCTGATGTCGGCAACCGCGACGCTCGCCACCCCCCTCGCCTTCAGCGACAGCGCAAGCAGCAGGCCGATCGGGCCGGCGCCGAAGACCAGCGCGGTGCCGGGCACGCGTGCGCCTGGCTCGATGCCGGCGGCGCTGAGACCGTTCAGCACGCAGGCGAGCGGCTCGGCGAGCGCGGCGGTAGCGAAAGCGAGATCGCCGATGTCATGCAGATGATCGACGCCGACGAGGCTGAATTCGGCGAAGCCGCCGTTGGCGGTCACGCCGTAGGCTTTGAGCGAGGCGCACAGATTGGTGAGGCCCTTGTGGCAGGCGGCGCAGTGTCCGC
>NZ_RZSG01000114.1:0-11671 GCF_003997725.1 Mesorhizobium sp. M4A.F.Ca.ET.050.02.1.1 | reverse complement strand
ACCTTGGCCGGCAAATTACCAGCCAGCTGCTGCGCGACTCCCGAGCACTCGGTCTTGCCGCGGTGATCATGGTCGGCCTTGCCATCGTGCCAGGTTTTCCGTCGATCGTGTTCCTGATCCTCGGCGCCAGCTTCGGTGCCGGCGCCTACGCAATCAGTCGCCGTACCGCCCGGGAATCCGAGCCTGACGACGACGCCGGCCAGATCGTAACGCGCGAACAACCGGGGAATTCCGCGGCGCTTTCAGCAATCCCTACCGGAACGCTGCCTTCGTCCTACCGCATCGTCGTGCGCTTCGGAGCCGAACTCGGGCGCTCGATCCCTGAGCCCGAATTTGCCGCGCTGGCCGATGGCGTGCGCCGCGAGCTCTTCGGCGATCTCGGTATCGACGTTCCGGCCATCGGCATGCAGGTCGACGAGATGCTTTCATCACGAAGCATCCGCGTCGATCTGGAAGGCGCGCCGATCCTGGATGCCGAAATTCCTGCCGACCGCGTTCTCGTCGAGGCGGATGCGACGCACCTCGACCTGCTCGAGGTGACTTACGAAGACGGCTCGTCGATTGCCGGTCAGCGTAGATTCGCGTGGGTCGATGACAGCCAGATAGCGGCATTGAAGGAGGCCGGCTTCGCCTTTTCCGCACCAGCGGAAACGGCGGCCAAGTGGACCGGAAATGCACTGCGGCTCTATGCCGGCCATTTCGTCGGGATTCAGGAGACACGCAGGCTCCTGTCAGACATCGAGCCGGACTACGCGGATCTGGTCAGGCAGGCCCAGGAGATCGTGCCGCTGCAGAAGATCGCGGAAGTGCTCCGCCGGCTTGTCGGCGAAAACGTGCCGATCCGCAATCTGCGCCTCATCCTCGAAGCGCTGATCGAATGGGGCCAGCGCGAACAGGACGTTGTCCTGCTGACGGAATATGTCCGCACATCCCTGAAGCGCCAGATCAGCTTCCGCTCCGCCGGCCGCAACAACATCATCGCGGCCTATGTGCTGCAGCGGTCGGCCGAGGATATCCTGCGCAACGCGGTGCAAAGCGCATCGACCGGCACATTCCTGAACCTTTCGGACGATGACGCGCAGGCCCTGGTCACCGAGATCGAGCGAGCCCTGTCGCAGAGCTCCATCGATGTCTCGCCGGTCGTGCTTGCCGCGATGGACGTGCGCCGGCATATGCGCAGCCTGCTGATGCACAATGCCATCGAGCTTCCGGTTCTGTCGTTCCAGGAACTCGCGCAGGAATTCAACGTCCAGCCCCTGGCCACGATCACCGGCCGCACCGGCAGGGCCGGCGCGCGCTCGCAGGCGCTGCCGTCGGCTCAGGCGAAAGCCGGGCAAGAGGCTGCCTCATGACGAGATTGCAACATGGCCGAAGAAGCTGAGGAAAAGAAGTTACCGGCGTCGGACAAGAAGCTCCGCGACGCTCGCCGCAAGGGCCAGGTTTCGCAGAGCCGCGACCTGGTCTCCGGCTTCACGTTTCTCGCGGCGCTCGGCTATCTCTATTTTTCCTGGCCGATGCTGTTCAAGCACCTTTCGGAACTCGTGCAGACCGTGACAGAGACCAGCGGCCCGTTCGCGGATGTCAGCCTGCGGGCCATCCGCCATTTTCTTTCGTTGCTGATGCTTGCCACATTGCCGCTGGTCGGGATCGTCGTCGTTCTCACCCTGGCCTTTGGCATGCTGGGGACGTTCGGGCCGGTCTTCTCGTTTGAGCCGCTGAAGCCGCAGTTCGATCACATAAACCCGGCGAAGGGCCTGCAGAAGATCCTGTCGCTCCGCAACGTCATCGAGTTCAGCAAGGGCCTGGTCAAGGTGATGTTGCTGGCAAGCCTCTTCGTATTCGTTCTGATCGCGTGGCTGCAACCGCTCTTCGATGCGCCGGGTTGCGGTCCGTCATGCCTGGAGCCGATCATCAAGGCGGTGCTGATACCCCTTGGCGTTGCCGCCGCGCTTGCCTTCGTCGTCATCGGCGTGATCGATGTTCCCATTCAGCGCTGGCTGTTCCTGCGCGACATGCGCATGACCACCACCGAATACAAGCGCGAGCACAAGGATCTCGAGGGAGATCCCTTGATCCGCCACGAACAGCAGCGGCAGCGGCGCGAAGCGGTGATGCAACCCGCGAAACTCGGCGTTGGAAATGCGGTAATCGTCTTCGTGTCCGGCGACCGCGCCGTGGCGTTGCGTTACCTCAAGGGTGAAACGCCGGTGCCGACGGTCGTCGGCAAGGGCCAAGGCCGCGCAGCCGACGAGATGGTAGCTCAGGCGCGTCAGGCACGTATCGCGATAGTCGAAGATGCGGCCGTCGCCGAACCACTCTTCGAGAATGCGGGCATCGGATCCTATATCGGCCAGCAGATGTTTTCGCCGGTCGTTCGCCATCTCGTCCGGCACGGACTCACTTGAGGTAAAAACGCGCGGTTGTTCTTAGCAAGTATCGTTCCCGCGAGCGACCGATCGGGGAACACGATGGGCGATCCGGCGAGCCGTCCGTCGGCAACGCGCTGGGCCATCGCGATCGGGCATCCTGCGTGTTCGCCACCTGTCAGCAGAAACTAAGCAGCATTGCTGTGCAGGCGGAGCGCTTCAGTTCGACTTGACGTCGAATTCGACCCTGCATCGCTGGCCGGCGGGCAAACGGTTGCCGGCATTGGGCAGCATGATGCGCACGCCGAAGGTCCTGCTGGCCGCGTCCAATACCCGGTCGATCACCTGAACTGTGCCGACAAGGACTTCATCGCGCGGCTCGCTGACGGTCACCCGGACGGCGAGGCCGACGCTGAACTTGCTGTATTCGCTGTCGGCGACGAAGGCTTCGACGCTCAACGGGTCGAGCTGTGCGATCGTGGCCAGTTGCCCGTCCTGATCGAGGTACTCGCCGGCATACAGCTTGCGTTCCATGACAATACCGTCGATCGGACTGACGATAACCTTCTGGCCCAGCACGGTCTTTGCCCGGGCAAGCTCGAGTTCGAGAATGCGCTTGCGCGTTTCGGCGAGCGCCAGTTCGCGCTTGGAGACCTCCATTTGCGCGACCGCTTCCTCCACCGCATCCTGGGAGGTGACGTTCATGCTGGCCAACCGCTTGGAGCGGTCCATGCGGTTTACGGCCAGTTGGTATCGTGCCTGCTGGGCCTCGATTTCCGACGTGTTGGCCGCCTGCTCGGACATCAAGTCGATAGTCGACAGCTCGGTGTTGGCATTCAGCCGGGCCAGGATTTGACCCTTTTTGACAATGTCGCCACGATCGATCAGCACCTCCTCCAGAAGGCCAGGCACCGTGCCGCCGACACCCACCACGATCGAAGGATTGACGACGCAATCGAGCGCCGCCGCATGAGCGGCACCCGCCAGAAACACGGCAGCGATGGAGAAGATAGGTCGCAGCATTTGACGTGGCTCCCTGCCCGCCGCGGCCAGTCCAGCCGCCGGCCCAAGTCTATTCGGATTTGCCGGAGAAGGCGAGCAGCACACCCAGCCGCCGGTCCTGGTCGAGCAGGTCCTTTCGCTCCGCTGCATGCGCGCGCTCAGCGCGCATCTGCGCTATCCGAAACAGCGCAAGTGCGGCTCGGCGCCTGAACCAGGTTTGACTCCGGCTGGCCCATTCGACAAGGCGTGGCGGCGCGAGATCGAGGATCGGATCCTCCAGCGAAAGAATGTCCCGCGTTGACCCCCGGTCTCCCTTGCGCGCCGTCCGCCCTTCCATCTGCCGGTCGATCCGACGGGCATCGTGGCGCTCGCTCAGCACCACGTGAAGCCCGCCCATTGCGAGCGCCTCGGGATCGACCTTGATGTCCACGCCGCGCCCAGCCATGTTGGTCGCCACCGTCACCGTTCCGACACGACCCGCTCCCGCGATGACTTTCGCTTCGTCCTCGCTCTGCTCGGCATTCAGCACGGCATGCTCGACGCCGGCGCGCCCGAGACATGCGCTGAGTTCCTGTGATGCAGAGACCGAACGCGTGCCGATCAGTACCGGCCGTCCGAGGGCCCGCATCGTCTCGACCTCCTGCACGATGCGGTTCCATTTCTCCTCGCGCGTCGCACACACAATTGTCGTGAGCTTCGCGCGCCGGGGCGGCACGTGTGTCGGCACTGCGAGAACCGACAGCCCGTAGACGGCGCCCAATTCGCCTTTGACCTCGTAGGCGGTGCCGGACATCCCGGCGAGGCGCAGATAGCGGCGAAAAAAGCGCTGGTACGTGATCCGCGCGGCGGTGCGTTTGCGCGGGGTCACTTTGCAGCCCTCCTTAAATTCGATCAACTGATGAAGGCCATCGCTCCATGTGCGGTCGGCCATGATGCGCCCGGTGAATTCGTCGACGATTTGAACAGTCTCGTCAGCGACCAGATAGTGTTCGCCGCGTCGGAAAAGCAGCAATGCGGAGAGTGCTTGCCTGGCCGATTCCTCGCGTCGGAGGCGGTTGCGCCAGTATCCATCGGCCGCCTCAGCGCGCGTCCAGAGCCTATCCTTGCCGGCTTCCGTCAATTCGATACGGCGCTGGTCCGGCAACAGCACGTAGTCGACATCCTGTTGCAGGTCCTCGATCAGACGAAATGTCTTTTCCGCCCAGTTGCGTTCGTCGACGGAATTGCTTTCCTGGGAGATGATCAGCGGCGTGCGCGCCTCGTCGACCAGCGCGCTGTCGGCCTCGTCGACGATTGCCAGGTGCAGACCGCGCATGACTGTTTGCGAATTCGCACTGCCGGCTTGGCCGAAGCCGCTGAGCTTGCGGTGCAGCAGCCCGGTCCTTTGGCCAAGCGCCATGCGATCGCGCAGGTAATCGAACGCAACTTCCTTGTTGCTCGCATAGACAATGTCCGACGCATAGACTTGCGGTCGCCCTGCCCGGTCGCCGCTCTGGATCAGGCCCGTGGTCAGGCCAAGAAAGTCATAGACAGGCTTGAGCGTCGCAAGGTCGCGTGCCGCCAGATAGTCGTTCACGGTTATGATGTGAACCGGCGTGCCCGCCAGCGCCGCGGCCGATGCGGCGAGACCGGCGGTGATTGTCTTTCCCTCGCCGGTGGCCATCTCCGCCACCCGCCCGTCAAGCATTGCGAGGCCGCCAAGAATTTGAACGTTGTGGTGGCGCAGCCCGAGCTTGCGCCATGATATCTCGCGCACGATCGCGAAGCATCGTTCGATGTTCGTCTGGGTCAGGCCGCCACGGCGCATCACTGGGCGGAACGCCGCGACCCGCTCGACAAGCTCGACTTCGGCTATGCCCGCATAATCACGTCCGAGTGCCTCGATGCGAGGCAGCGCGCGATACATCCGCCGCAGCCTTGCCCGCTCCCGCAACGGCGAGGCCACGCCAACCAGCCACTGGTCCAGCCAGTCGAGGAATTTCGGCGCCGGGTCTTCCCGCTCGGCGCCGAGATCAAGGGCCGGAAGCAGGACGCCGGCCGTTTGCCCAGCCGCCGTCAAGCTCCCGTCCTTCTACGCTCGGGTGACATCTCGGTCGTCACTTTGTTAAGCCTGCTCCAGCCTCATGTCCGCTTCGTCGCCACCCTTGCGCGCCGCCGATTTGCCGGTTTCCCGTTTCGCCTTGGCAGAAGTCGCTTCTGGTGCCGGTTCCGACGTGTCCTCGACATCCGGGCCGGAGGCTGGCATCCGCTCCAGCATGTTGGCGAAGTGCCGCAAGGAGTGGAGGTGAAGGTAGGTGCACTCCAATTCGTCATTTCCGAACATCGTTTGCAGGTCGGCGGCATCGATCGCCTTCAGCTTCTGGCGGTCGACCGTCATGAAGCCGGCCAGCGAACGGCGCTCGCCACTGTTCAAATTGAACTGCGCCTGCATCGGCTGCAGCAGCCCGAGAGACTTCAGAAGATCGCAATATCGCTTGGTGCGCTGAAAGCGCGACTGATAATCCTGAAGGAAGCCGAGCACCTCTTTCAGGTAGCGCGTCTGCTGTCCGTCGGCGTCGAACAGGCGCTCGCCGCGGCCCTCGCGGTTGATGCCTTCAAAGCTCTCGTCGATGTTGAGGATGAATGTCCGGCCGCTGGCATCGGAGGAGAAAACGAAGGGATAGCGGCGCACGAAAGCCGGAACATATTTGCCGCTCCAGTTGCCGGCATCGTCGACATAAAGGTTTTCGGTCTGCTTCACGCCAAGAATGACCGCCGGCATGATCGACTGTTCGGTGCCCGCGAAAACGATCGGATACTCCGCCGCTGCCTGCGCGAATTCGACAGCCGTCACCGGTACCGAGTTCACATTGCGGGCGAAGGCGTAGGAGTGACCCGTCTTGATCGAAACATCCCTGTGACGGTCCGAGGTTACCGGTTTGGCGTCTTGATAGAAAAGAAGCTGCACAGTCATGAAACCCTCCTTGAGGTGGAAAACTCGGTTAATTTATCGTTTCCGCGATATGTAGAACACTAATACTTCAACACCAAGTATTGATCACACCACCGCGGCGTCGGATTGTAAAGTGAAATGCTGCATTTGGCACGATTCCAAGGTAATTGAGTTAGTTCCAACTACAAGTTATTACCTCCGTTCATGGAAGACTAGACCCGATAGACCCGCAGGAACACCTGCCTGATCCAGCGATACGTACGTTCGTAGAGCGGCACATTGCCGTGAAAGAAGCGGACGTAGATGCGCCCGCCGATGCGGTCGATCTTGCTTGGATTGGCCAGCGCCAATTCCAGATGCATCAAGTTGGCAAGGACCCGCTTCTGCGAAGGATCGGTCGGGTCGAGCGAAAACTCCCCACCGCCCACTCTGCTCAATGCGGCGTTCGGCAAAGTTGCGGTCAGCGAAGGCACCTCGCGTATGATCTTTGCGGGATGCGAAACCCATGGGTCTTCGACGAAGCGCACGTCGACGAACGCCGTATGGTTACGAACCAGATCGGCGTCGCTTTCTGGTATCACGGCGCGCAGTGTCGGCTGATCGAACCGCGTCACATAGGCTAACGTCTCGCCACGGCGCACGAACTTGCCGTCGAGATCCTTCGCCGACGGAATGATCAGAGTACCGCTTGCCTGCGCCCGTACCGTCAGCGCTTCGGCACGGTCGCGCGCGAGGACGAGGTCGGCGCGTGCGAGCCTCAGCTCTTCGGCCACCACTTTGGCGTCGACCTTGTTGGAGAGATCAAGCTTCTCGAGGCGGCGCTCAAGCTCCCCGGCCCTCAGATCCAGCAGGACAGTCCGCGCTTCCAGCAACGGGTCTTCCAACCGCAGGATCGGGGCGCCTCGCTCGATCCGGGCGCCGGGAGTCGCGACAATTTCCGCTACCACGCCATCGACACCGGCATTGACGACTCCGTCGCCCGGCAGCCAGACGACACCCTGCGCGGCGGTCGCGTAGGGCAGCGGGATGACGAAGAATGGCATGGCTGCCAGCGCCAGGCTGGCTGCAACGACGGCGAAGGCCCTCCCCCTCGTCCTTCTCAATGATGGGCTCGTGAACAGGAACCACAGCTGGCGCGCCAGCGGCACGCCAACCATCAGCACCAGCGCCCACCCGGCCATCATCATGCCGACGACGAAGAAGCGCTGGCTGACCAGTGTGACGATCGCCACCATGACGCCGATCCGGTAGAAGAACGCGGCGACGCCGTAGCTGAAAAGCCAGAACTCTTCGCCTTGTGCGGTTGCCGGCGTTTCGGCGCTTTCGATGCCGAACAGATACCGCTGCACCACATAGCCGAGATATTTGGTCGCGCGCTGACCAAGGTTCGGTATCTCGAGAACGTCGCTCAGGACGTAGTAACCGTCAAAGCGCAGCAGCGGATTGCCGTTGAACAGCAAGGTCGAAATGCCGCCGATGAGCATCACGTTGAAAGCGAAGGCGCGCACCGGTCCGGGCTCGGCGTTCAGCCAGACGATCAACGCCAGACAGGCCAACAGCCCCTCGACGATAATGCCTGCCGCCCCCACCAGGGCGCGCTGCCACTTGTCCCGGAATGCAAGGCTCTCCGACGCATCGACATAGGGCACCGGCATGAACACGAGCAGCATCACGCCGATCTCGTGCACTTCGCCGCCCCAGCGCTTGACGGCATAGGCATGCCCGAGTTCATGCAAGGCCTTGATGAAGGGATAGGCAATCAGGATCAGCACGATATTCTCGGCCGAGAGAACCCGGTCGGTCACGTCGCCGGTCAGCGCCTGCCAGTTCATCGCAGCAAGGAAAATCGAATAGGCAACCAGCACCAGGAAGGCGACGCCGCCAAACCAGGACAGGAACGGCCGCACCAGCGGATAGGTCGCGTTCAGGAATTCGTCCGGATCGAACAGCCCGACGCGAATCGCCAGCGGATTGGCGAATTTCGACAGAAGTTTACGGTTGTGCTGCTTGCTGGCGCGGTCGGCGATTTCCTCAATGTCAGGCGGAATGTCACCGAACAGCACATCTGAAGCGTGAAGCTGCCCCAAAAGGCGGATCACCGCGTCCTGTGTGATGACCTTTTCATCGAGGCGTTCGCAGGCGCTGTCCCATACTTCCTGCATGGTGCGTCGGCCGGTCATCAGGCTGATGATGAAATAGGCCTCCGGCGTGAAACGATGAAAACGGCCCGAGGTCCGGTCCTGCATCACATACCAGACCTGGCCGCGGAAGATCGTGCGGTGGATGCTCACCTGGCTTCGCAGCCGCGGCTTCAATTGCGCGACGCGATACCAGGACGAACTGAAATAGCTCCTGTCCATGCTCAGCCCGCCCAGCGCCAGAGGGTCAGGCGCAGCCAGTCGATCATCTTCTGGGTATGGACGAAGAACAGCAGCCGTTCATCCACATGGGTCTTGCTGACGCCCTCCATGCCGGGACGTAGCCGCGCGGGGGACCCGGCGAGAGAAGCCTCGACCATGAATGAGTTGCGGCCGTTGCCCTGTCGCGAGACAGAGGTGATCTGTTCGATCCTGTACGTCAGCGGCTCCCTCGGCAATGCGCTGACCCGCAACTGGCCGGTCTGGCCGATCTTGATGTCTTCGATGTCGCTTTCGTCGACTTCCAGCACCACGCGGTAAGCATCGAGCGGCGCGATGTGAAACAATTCCTGGCCACGCTCGACCGCCGCGCCGACCGATTGCGACAGGTCGCCGGAGACAATAAATCCGTCAAACGGCGCCACCAGGCGGGTGCGACGCAGTTGTTCGTCGATCAGCGACAGCTGTGCGTCCGCCTGCTTGATCTGGGCCTCGATGATCTGGCTTTCGGCGCGCTCGCCACGCGCCAGCGCGCGGTCAAATTCCGTTTCTTTCTGAGCCTTGGTGGTGACCAGCCGCAGCCGCTCGAAATTAAGGTCCTGATCGTCGAGCTGCGCCAGCAGTTGATCCTTGCGCACCGTTTCGCCTGCCTTGGCGAATTCCGACAGAACATAGCCACTGAATGGGGCGACGATTGTTCGCTGCACCGAGCCGCGAATGACAGCAGGCGCCGTTACCGCATAGGGCGAGGTGGCGACGCTGAGGTAGGCGGCGATCGCCACCGCGGCCAGCGTCACGATCTTGCGGCCGATGAAGCGTGGGCCAAGCAGCCGCTTGATCTGGATCCAGCCTGCCTCGAGCGCCTTGGTGAAGATGGTTCGGTCGTTGCGGCGTTTTTCCTCGAGGACCGGTCCGACCACGGCCGCAACTGCGTCGCAAAGGTAGATCGTCTCCTGGTCAAAGCGCGCGTCGACGGGCCGCAGGAAAGTGAGCGCGCCCGTCATCCGGCCGTTGCTTTGCAGCGGCACGGTCAGGGCAGCGCCGTTCTTGTGCTGGCGCGTCAAGGCTTCGTGCGCGAGGCTGACGCGATATTCCTGCCCCTCGCGCGATGGCGCGACGACCACGGCCCGCTGGTCGATCGCCTCGTCCATCGCCGCGGCGACGTCACGCATGAAACTGACCTTGCTGTCGAATGCCGCCGAGTGGGACACCGCCGCAACGCGCGTCCAGCGCCGGCGCATCACGCCAATAGCGACCGGGTCGCAATTCAACCGCATGGCGAGTTCTGTAACGAGCGCGGTGCAGGCGCTCTTGTACTGCTTCTTCTCAATCACCGTCGCCAGCATGTCGAACGCAAAGCGACTGCGCTGCGCCGCCTGTTCGCTCTGATCGCTCATGCCGCGGCGCACATGCACTTCCACCCAGCCGCAGGCCCACTGGATCTTGCGCATGATGTCGGTGAAGGCAGCGTCGTTTCGCTTCACGGCAACGGCACAGGCGCCGAACAGATGTCCGTCGATGAGGATCGGGGACGCGATGATCTGTGTGTCGTCTGCCGGACCCGATACACTGACGCCCTGACGCTTTCCTATCGCCATTTCGGCGGCGCCGAGAAGCCCGCCGGCCGGCGACTGTGAGTTCGGCCATGCGGCGGCCAGCACATAAGGCCCGGCATCGGCTTCCCCGAGCACCAGGGCTGCCGCGGAGGCATCGGGTAGCTGGCGGCACAGAAGGCCCAGCCATGCGCCGATGAACTCATCAGACGTCCCGGCAGCACGGAAGCGTGTCCACAGCGCCTGGTCTAGAACGCTGTAGCTGACGATGCCGGTATCATCCAGCATCCTGCGAGTGTCACCTTCAAGGATGCTATCGGCCATGGACACCCATTTCGAGGCGGCGGACGCAGTTCGCGAAATGTATGAACTGCGCCGTCATCATTGTCTCAGCGTACTCCAAACAGACTGGACAGGCGCGACAGCAGCCCCTTGCGGTTGCTCCATTCGGCGAGACCGTTGAGGTCGTCCGAAGCCGCGTCGCCATCGTCGTGATCCGCATCAGGCGCCGCATGATGCGGACGGTCCTGCTGCCGATCCTGCGCGGCAACGAAGGTTCCGCTGGTTTCGTCAAACACCCAGTCGGGCTGGCTGCTTGGCTGCAGGCCGGAAGTAACCCCTGTCAGCACGATATCGCCGGGTTTCGCGCTTGCATCGGCCTCAGAGTCGGAGTTCGCTACCGCCGCCGCATCGCCTGAAGCTCTTGCGGCCGAGATCGTGGTGACGTCTCCGACCGCCTGAGCCGGGGCGATGCCAGCGCTCTGAAGCAATCCATGCTCCTTGGCGCCGACAAAGACGCCCAGGCCATCATGGAAGAGCTGCGTTTCAACCTCCTCACCAGCCGATCCGGCCTCCGGCAGCCGGCGCTCGCCGACGGCCAACTCAGCCGACATCACGCCCGTCTCGTCGTCATCGTGATCGAGGCCCGCCTGATGGCCGATTTCGTGGATCAGTACCGACAGCAGGTCCATCCGCCCCTCGGCCGCGCCGCCGGGCAACGCCGTCAGGTGGCCGGATGCATCGAGCTGGAACTCGCTGCTGTCGAGAGGTGACAGGTCAACGAACCAGCCATTTCCGGCCGCGTTGCGGTCGATCAGCACGGCGCCGAACACCGACTGTGCCAGCGCCATGCCAGGCAGATCGACGACCTGCACATCCAGGCTCGACAGTTTTGCAAGCTCTGTCGCGTCCAGTTGGCCGCTGGCCGACCAGATCGCCATCGCCTGCGCCAGCATCGCCCTGGCCTGATCGACGCCGACCGCCGTTGCTGTGTCTCCCGCCTGGCCGGGCGAAGCCAGTGCCAGCTGATTGGAGCTGGTGCTGAACGCCGAGGCGTTGGTGCGGACCTGCAGCCGGTCGAAGGACGCCCCGGCATTGCCTGTCACCAGGCCGAACTCGCCATCGGCAACGGCTGAGTTGAAGCCATAGCTGCCGACGAATGCGCCGTTGACGGTGATCGAG